>CAYNJK010000030.1:0-15112 GCA_964397575.1 uncultured Saprospiraceae bacterium | reverse complement strand
TACCAAAGCGAAGCATGAAGCTTACGAGTACAACCCTCTATTTACCAGAAATACAGACGCAGAGCATTTGCTTAGTTCCAAGTTTCACTTCCATGCCTTCAATTATAGAAAGCGGAAAGTACTTATGTCTCTGAGTCAGAGAATGCAGAAGTACATGAAACGAGGCAATGAATCTCACCAAGTATTCCTAAAAGTGCAACCGCACATGATGGACCTTGCTGACGCCTTTATAGATCAGATAGTCTTGACCTCGTTCTATAAGCATATAGATCAGTGCAAAGATGAAAAAGCAAAAAAAGCCTTAACTGTACTAGCACAGTTATATGCTTTGGATAATATCTATGAAAGCAGAGGCTGGTTCCTGGAAAGTGACTACATGGATGGTACTAAAAGCAAGGCTATAAGAAGGGTGATTTCAAAACTCTACCAAGACATCAAGCCTAATGCTCTTGGATACATAGATGGATTCGGCATACCATCTGCTCTGGTGGAAGCACCGATCGCTATGAAGGAATGGTCTTAAAGTAAGAGACTAGGTTTTCTTCTTGTTCATTTCTCGTACAGCGGTCTCTATACCTCTAGGAGTAAGCGGATACATATCTACTATTTCCTTTATGATGCTGATGCTAAAGGTATGATGCCAGTATTTCTTAGGTTCTGGATTAAGCCAGACAGTTTTTTTAAACTTTTTAACTAGGCTCTTATAAGTTCTGAGACTGACTTTGTTTAATTCGTAAGGCCCCATAGAAGCATCTCCTATTATAAAAATTCTGTAGTTAGGATCTTTGCTGAGAATTTTCTCCATTTTGACAGCCTTGCGCCGCTGAGGGTCTGAAAAGACTCTATCATATATTGTATTATGAAAATAATAGGTCTCCAGATCATGTGAGAATCTGGTTTTCATTTTCTTAAACAACTCTCTTATTATATGTACAAAAGGAGACATAGAGTAGCCTCCATTATCTATAAACAAGAGCACTTGAAGTTTTTCTTCTTTTAAATTATTGAGTTCTGGTATAAACAAGCCACCTCTCTTTAGCCCATCTTTTATGGTCTTTGGTATATCCAGATAGTCAGTTGCAGATTCTTGCATGATTCCCTTTAGAGATGCAAGCGCAGCATCGACATTATCATCATTAACGATTCTATCCATGTCTACTGGAAAAAAGTTTCTATCACCGAGTACTTTTCGAGCCATCTTGCCACCACCAGTACCTCCTACTCTGACACCACCTTTGGCAGCACCTCCATGACCATAAGGGGAAATTCCTCCAGTGCCTATCCAGTGACTGCCCCCAGAATGTTTGGACTTTTGTTGTGCCCGTACTTTTTCTAGTCGCTCTAGTAGTTCCTCTAGTGACAACTCAGAATAATCTGCCATCCTATCAAGATGCCGCCGTTCTATATCTAATGTATCAGTTCCCTCTTCATCCAAGGTATGTGGGTCATCATTATCCCAAATTTCTTTTCCAGACAACACCTGCTTGATATCATAAGTCGTCATATGGACTTCGTCTAGAAATATATTAATAAGATCATGCAAGTCTGCATTGTCTATGTTGTGTCTCTTAAAATATTCTTCTCTCCAATTTTTAAAAGTCTCTGATCTAGCAACAGCGTCATCTAATCTATCACCATGATGAATATCTATATTGAGAAAATAAGAATAATAAGCTCTTGTGTAGGGGCCTAGCATCTCAGGGTCTTTGACTACTATTCCTTTGAGGACCTGAAAGATATCTCCTAAGGTCTTAACTAATCCCTTCTCCATACTTTTTTGCAAGAGCAGTATCGTTCTGACATCTGCTTGCAGACCATACTCTCTAAAACTGGAAGGAAGGCTTGCGAACATATTATGGGTTTGATCTAAGGTCTATTGTAGAACTATAACACAATAGTTATGGTGTTAGTTAAAGTTGCTTCTTTTTTTATAGTCATCTGGATTACTCAGTACTAATTTCTGAACCTTTTCTAAGTCTTCCTGTGTCTTTACAAGTGCGCCCAGCCCATCTAATTTATTAATTTTTTCTATTGCCTCCTCGTTACTGAATTGCTTGGCATACTTTAACCAGTTTAATAATTCTCTAGTTGTGGGTGCTCTTTCCAACCCTATATTTCTAAGATTGTAAAAAACATCTAGTGCAGTGTCGACTATTTTATTATCCAGCTTAGGGTAATGCTTAGAAACGATCTCTTGCATCAATTCCGGTTCTGGAAACTGAATATAATGATAGATACACCTCCCCTTAAAGGCTGTTGGTAATTCTTGTTCACGATTAGAGGTTATAACAATAGCCGGCATTTCGGCTTCACTGATCTCAATCACTTCTCCAGATTCTGGCATAATAAATTTCCTGTGACTGAGGGCATATAATAAGTCATTAGGAAATTCTCTTGGCGCTTTATCTATTTCATCTATAAGAAGTACGGAGTTGGGAGATGAAAATGCTTTACTAGCAGGACCTCTAACAACGTAATCTTCCAGTTTTTCTGAATTTCGACCTCCTGTAGATAATTGAGTAGTCATGCCTTTTTCTGCTCTCTGTGCATTAAGAATTTCAATCTGAGAATCTCTCAGATACTTGACATGATCAAATCTTGCCACGAAACTCTGTACATTACTTTTAGATCCTGTAGCGTAGATGAAAAGTTCTAACCCTTCTGATTCTGCATACCTTATAGGCAATTCTGTTTTACCAGTGCCAGGTTCTCCTTCTATCAGTAAGGGCATACCTAGTATTCTCGACATGTGAAAAGCCTGTGCCAAATCTTTGTCACAGATATATAGGTCTGATCCCTTCCAAAATTCTGTTCTTGCCATTTCTATGTATTGAGACGCAAGTTACTCATTCATCATTTAGGAATCAAAGTAGTGCTACAATATGCAATCTGAGGTTATCTTTGGAGTCGAGTAACAAACAAATGACAAGAGTAGTAGGCCTAATGTCAGGCAGTTCATTGGATGGACTAGATATAGTACTGATAGACTTTCAGGATAAAAACTGGTCGTTACTAAAATCGGACACCATATCCTTGCCAACTGACTTGGCTAAAAGTCTTGCGACCATCTGTGATCAAACCGCTATCGAGTTGGCACATACGCAGGCGGCTTATTCCTCATTTTTGAGCACAGCATTAAAGACTTTCATGGAAGGCTATAGTAATATTGCTGTAGTTGGAATCCATGGTCATACCGTACTGCATCTGCCTGAAATAAAAACTTCCTGGCAACTGCTGAATGGCGGTCAAGTAGCTGCTGAGATTAACGTCCCAGTCGTCTGCGACTTTCGTAATCAAGATATGGCACTCGGTGGCCAAGGGACACCTATGGCAGTAATAGCAGACAGAGACCTCTATCCTGGGTATGATTATTATATAAACTTGGGTGGAATCGCCAACATCAGTTACTATGATGGAAAACAGTGGGTGGCTTATGATATCTGTCCTTGCAATCAAGTCTTGAATTATTTCAGTAGCACTATGGGGCTGCCCTATGATAATAAAGGCAACATTGCAAAGTCAGGCAGGATTAACACAAAATTACTAACCACATTAAACTCTACTGCATTTTTCCATCAGGCGCCACCAAAGTCTTTAGACAACAGTTGGATAAGAAACGATTTTATCAAAATAGTAGCTGACAATGAACTTTCTATTCCAGATACACTTAGAACATGTACAGAGTGCATTGCTTTACAAATTGCAGAAAGTATTGTAACGCCAAATGCTAAGATACTAGTGACCGGAGGAGGGTCAAAAAACAGTTACCTCATCCAGCTAATGAAAACGCAGTTAGTGAACAAAAATTCAGATATTATTATTCCAGATTTACAGACTGTGGATTACAAGGAAGCCATACTCATTGCGTATTGCGCACTACTCAGGCTGAATAAGGAAGTCAACTTTATTACTTCTGCTACTGGCGCATCACAAGCTGTAATAGGTGGTGCTTTATACCTCGGCCAAAATCCTACCTCGGATGCATAAAGTGTTGCTAACTGGAGCTACGGGGTTCTTAGGAGCATATGTAGCCCGTATACTAGTGGATAAAGGTTATGAAATTATAGCTACAAAACGACCCTCAAGTAGAATGGGTCTGGTCCAAGAATTTATGGATAAAATAGAATGGGTCAATTGTGAGTTATCCGATTTTGTGGCACTAGATGAATTGTGCAAACAAGTTACTGCTATCATCCATTGTGCGGCTATGGTTTCTTTCCAACCTAATGCAAAAAAGAAAATGCATAAGGTCAATGTACAAGGTACACATGAGCTGGTCAATCTTGCTTTGGAACACGACATTCAGAAATTCGTACATATTAGTTCTATAGCGGCAATAGGCAGATCAAAAAATGAAAATCATATAGATGAGAAATCAGCTTGGGAAGATCACCCTAACAATAGTGCTTATGCTCTCACTAAACATCTAAGTGAGCAAGAAGTATGGAGAGCACATGCCGAAGGTCTAAATGTTGTTATACTCAATCCTTCCCTGATTATAGGTGCAGGCTATTTCGATAGTGGCTCGCCTGCTATTGTTGCAAGACAGGCGCAAGGCAATCCTTTGTATCCAACTGGAGCAACCGGATTTGTAGATGTACGAGATGTGGCAAAGTATACTGTAAAAGCCTTAGAATCAGAATATAATGGAGAGAGATATATCATTTCAGGTGAGAATAGTAGTTTTAAATCCTTCTTGGAAATCTTGTGCAGTGAAATAGGCTGCAAAAATCCAACTCTTCGACTTAATAATTTTTGGATACAATTACTAGACAAGATAGATTGGCTAAAGTCATTTATACTGAAATCTGATCGATTGGTATCTAAAGAGAATTTGATTTTAGCAAATAAGTCTTCAGAATACAACAATTCTAAGTCATTAGACCTCTGTGAGACGGGTTATATAAGCCTTAATAAGACTATAGCCGACCTGGTAAAGGTTCACCAAAATGCCGTAAAACAAGGTAAAAACTATGGTATATTGGCGCGGCATAACTAAAATGCTTAAAAGAATCACATTACAGTGGATATAGCAAATGGAACTCTTATTTTTAGCTTGACGAATCTATCTAATATATGAATCTAAGAATAATAGGAATTATCGTATTGGCCTCACTACTTTGGGCCTGTAAGTCCAGCAAGTCTGTGGCTGATGAAGAAGAAAAAGTACCATTCAATAATAAGGTACTTGTAAGAATGTCGCCGGAGACAACTGCTGATTACCTTGTAGAAAAATACAAAGAGTATTCTCTCTCTTATAAAGGCAAAACCACCAAGAATACCAGATCAGTACTTTTCCAATTTGACGATGCAAAAATATCGCGCAAAAACATGCTAGCACTGCTCAATAAAGACAAAGGAATAGAAAGTGCCTCTAGCATGAAAAGAGCTAATAAATCATCTCAAGCAGGAAGAAGCATGCAAAAATCAGAACCTGTTCGCCCAATTAAATAAGAAGAAATGAAAAATATTTTTACAATTATATCTTTAGTTTTCACTTTTCTGCTATACAGTAATTGTGTAAAAGCTCAAGAGAAAAAGGCTGTACCTACAATATCAGAAATCAGCTATGCACAAAAACTAGGCACCGTTGTTCCTACACTGACCAAAGTAGGCGAAAGGGAGAAACTGAAACCACGTGCAGATAGAAGTGACTATAAAGCACCCAAAAATTTTCCTGGCAGATTCCCTCGTAGAATAGTAGATCATTCTAAACAGAGTAAAAAACCCGATGCATTGAGGCAGCTGGATGGCAAGGGAAGAGGGAATGGAGAACTAGAAACCATAGTAAACAAAGAAGGACTACCCACAGAAGGGTCTCCGAGTGATCCGACTGGTGATGTAGGCATAAATTACTATGTACAAGCTATAAATGGTACAGAGGTAGGCATCTTCGATAAAACTGGAGAATTTGTTTCAGGTTTTATGATGGAAGAACTTTGGCAAGAATTCAACAGGACATCAGGTGGTGACCCCATTGTACTTTTTGATCAAGAAGCAGAAAGATGGATACTTACTGAGTTCCCTTTCTTTGCAAACGAGCTTCTTGTCGCTATTTCTGAAACCAGTGATCCGATGGGTGCCTATACTTCTTATAGATTTGGTACTGATGTATTTCCAGATTATCCAAAGTACTCTGTCTGGGGAGACGAGCTTGCAATTACTATAAATGGAGGCAATCCTGCAGAGCTTAGAGTTTTATTTATAAACAAAGAAGATTTACTCGGGGCTGCGGATCAAGTAAGAATCATTTCTACGCAGGTGGATGGACCGACAAATTCTGAGCAGGGCTTTATAGTAGCAACTCCGGTAGATTGGTCAGGGGCAAATAGACCTCCTGACAATCGTGGACCTATTGCTCTGAGTCTTGCAGATGCTAGTTGGACTTTTGGGCAAGATGAGGATATGATAAACTTACATTCCTTTGATGTAAACTGGGATTTGGAGGTTGCACAATCTTTCCTAACACAGATACCGGTATCAGATTATAATAGCTTCGCTTGCGCTGTAACAGGTCCTAGATTCGAATGTATCCCACAGTTGGGCAATGGAGGTGCTCTTGACGGATTACCCGAAATAATTCCTTTCCAACCTCATTATAGAAACTTGGGAAGCGAAGAAGCAATCGTCTTTAATTTCATTACGGACGCTGGAGATGGAAACGGAAATATAAGAGCAGGAATACGGTGGATAGAACTAAGACGCAATGCGGTAGATGACTGGCGATTACATCAAGAAGGCACTTATGCGCCTGATGACGGACTACACCGATTTATCGGAAGTATAGCGATGGACGCCAATGGTAACATAGGCCTAGCCTATTGTACTTCTTCAGCTACAGAATTTGTTGGTATCAGATATACAGGTAGAAATAATGGAGACCCTCTTGGTGTCATGACCTTTGATGAAGCGATAGCTGTAGAGGGCACAAATACCGTTGCTTCGCCTTTTGGTAGAAGTAGGTTTGGAGATTATGCTCATATGACTATTGACCCTGTGGACCAAAGAACATTTTGGTTTACCTCAGAGTATGCTGCAAATAATTCTTCGACATCAAGAATTCTCGCTTTCCAAACAGAAAGACCAGAGTTTGATTTATCTCCCACTCTTGTTGTAACTCCCCAAAACTCTAGCGATCTATCTGATTCTGAAGTACTAGAAGTGGAGATAAAAAATCTTGGTGCCCAAGATATTACAGAGGCATTTCAGATTGGTTATCAGCTGGAAGACGGTCCTATTATCAGCGAAGAAATAAATACGCCTATCCTATCTGACCAAACCTTAAGGCATAGTTTTGCAGAGACCTTAGACTTAGCAGAAATCGGAGTTTATAATCTCAAGGTATTCACCTCTGCACAATTAGATGAAATTCTTCTAAATGATACCTTGTCTACGGTAATAATTAAGTATCCAGAATTAGATGCAGCAGTCAGTAGAATAGGTACACCATCTACAGGTATTTGTGGTACTGAGGGGACTATAGACTTTAGATTAGATAATCTGGGTACTGTCAATCTTACTTCAGTGAATGTAGAAATACTACTGAATGGTACTCAGGTGGATGCTTTTGTACATACTACTAATTTAGACTTCCAGAGTAATGAGATAATAACCCGAGACATAGAAGGTTTTATAGATGGTGATAATCAGGTGGAAATAAGAGTTCAGAATCCTAACAATTCTTCAGATCAGGTTGCTGATAATAATATTGCTGTAGGCACCTTAGGAGCCATGACCTCAGGTGTAACTGTCACCTTAGATCTACTTCCAGATTTCTATGTCAACGAAACCAGCTGGGCATTAATAGACATGAATGGAAATACAATAGCTGAGGTAGAAGATATCCCTACAGAACTTGCAGAAACTCATATTCTTACCGATTTCTGCTTGGAAGAGAATACCTGTTATACCTACTTCATCCAAGATGCGGCTTTTGATGGCCTTACTTCTTTTGATCAGGAAGATGGAAATTACGAAATACTAGATGCTGAGGGCAACATCCTTGTTAGCATATTGGAATTTGATTTTGGAGGCTTAGAAACAAACATGTTCTGTACAGATGGAGATCCTTGCCAGCTTCACGTAAGCGTTACAACTCTTGATGCAACGGACATGTCAAATGGATCTATGCTGATAGAAATAGAAGGTGGAAGAGGTACAGAATTTAGTTACAGCTTAGATGGGGTTGCCTTTCAAGACGAAAATTTATTCTTTGAGCTGCCAGCGGGAAACTACGATCTTCATGTCAGAGACATGCATGGCTGCGAAATTATTGAATCAGTTACCATAGGTGGAAGTACTTCTGTAGAGCAGTTAGATGAAAATGTAAGTGCCAAAATTTACCCGAATCCTACGGATGGTTTATTTAGCATAGAGCTTACTGGGTATAACTCTCAGAGTTCTTACTTTGATGTCTTTGTATACGATGCCAGTGGTAAGACAATCCAAAAATCAGCTATTAGTAAATTTGGAGATGACTACAGAGGAATGGTCACATTGCATAATCATTCCGCTGGAAATTACTTTATAAAGCTACAACTTGATGATGATTCACATCTCATGCAAGTGAAGAAAATATAACTAGATAAAAGCCATTCAGTAATGAATGGCTTTTTTATTTTATCTAGTTACTTATCGCCTTTGTTGCGTCAAAAACAGAGAAACCATCACGTGAAGCATAGCTATTTTGCAATTCGATTTTTTGTTTCGTTTCTATTGCTACTTCCTGGTAGCCTTCTAGCGCAATGCACCAAGACAGTCACCGTTGATTTTACAAGTATAAATTTTAAAGCTGGTAGTGACTTTAATGATAGTGGAGGCTTAGATCCAGTATTGGAAATCTTTGACAGTAATGGCAATCTAATATTCATGTCACACTTTGGCGACCTCTCCCAAGTTACTATGCCAGTGGACGATATTCCCATCGACCTGAACGCGGTCTGGAATCCATGTGGTGCCAATTCTAGTGGTTTTACTTTGGGCACCTTTCCAGCAGACCAAAAGAGTGAAGCAGTCAGTGGAGAGGTCTATGAAAAAGACAGCAATTTTTTCAATCCAGAATGTGGTGGATACAATCTGGTTTTTGACAACAACTTCACCTCAGGAACATACGCCTTTGACTTGGATCAGACCACAGGCACACTTGACTTTGGTGGTGTGATGACATACAACTACGTTCTCAAATTTGAATTCGAAGGCGCTGTCGATCAACCCATAGTCCAAACCATTTGTGCGAATGATAGCCTCTCTTTGTTCGGAGAATTATTCTATTTAGGTAACAACACAGCTAATATTTTTAGATCTGGTAATCCTAATGCTTGCGATACAAATTACCTAATCAATGTAGAATTTTATAACAGTCCTTCTGTCATCTTAGAAGGAGATATGATTTTGTGTCCTGGACAGGAAGGCACACTGAATGCAACTGGAGATTTTGAATCTGCAATATGGAATTCTGGAGAAACTTCTAGTTCCATAGAGATAACTGAGGCTGGAAACTATACTGTAACAGTAAGTTCTTCTGAAGGCTGCAGCTCAACGACAACAATAGATGTCGAACAATCTGTCCTTTCCAAACCTGAAATTCAAGGAGAATTTTTCATCTGCGAAAACAGTGCTACTCCCTTAGCTATTGTTGCGAACAACAATCTAATAGAATGGAGCACAGGAGATAATAACGAAACAATTCTTGCTGATGCACCAGGCACATATTCTGTGAGCCTTACGGACAACTTGGGTTGCCAGACTGCTGACACGACTATGATTGTAGAATTTGCCAATCCTAAGCCAAGTATAACTGGCCCAGATATAGTATGTGAGAATAGTTCTATTGTATTACGAGCTGAAACAGGATTCGTATCATATAATTGGTCTACTGGGAACTCAGATACTGATTCCCTAGTAGTTACTGAAGGTGGACTATATGAACTACTTGTTACTGATGGTAATGGTTGCATAGGTATGACTAGCAAAATGATAGACCAGGTATCCATAGATACACCGATTATTTCAGGAGACATTGACCTATGTGCAGAGGCAACTGGAGTGCTAGAAGTACAACAGAGTTATGAAGAATATGCATGGAGCACAGGAGAGACTAGCCAGATAATAGACATATCCACTGGCGGACTGTATGAACTAACAGTAACTAATGCCGAAGGCTGTACCGCGACAACTGTACAGGAAGTAAATCTCCAGCCTGTTATATCCCCAGATATATCTGGAGCTCTAAATATTTGTTTGGGTTTTCCGACTGAATTGTCTGTTACCGAAATGTTTTCGGCGTACCTATGGAACGATGGGACTTCTAACCAATCGTTAGTAGTTTCCGAAACAGGCATATATATGGTTACAGTTACAGACCAATCAGGCTGTACCGGACTGGCAGAAGTCGAAGTTACTGCAATTAGTCAAACAGTTACAGAACTAGATTCGCTGACTTGCGATCCTACTGAGGTAGGTATTATAGATCTGCTTGTAAGCTCTTCGCAAGGATGTTCAGATACACTGAGATACAATATCACTTTAGATACGGATGCAAATTGTAGCGTTAATTTCTCTCAAGACATTTTAACTGAGAGTTGCGATGGCGCAATTGATGGTGCCATAATATTATCAGATTGGGAAGGCACATTTCCTATTTCTGTTAGCCTGCTATCGGAAAGCATGTTGTTACTGGGTATAGTCGTAATAGAGAGTGACATCGACCTTGCACAATTTGATAATCTAAGTGGAGCTAATTATTTGGTTAGAATAGTATCTGGGGAGGGCTATGTAAAAGACCTTCCTTTTGTAGTCCCGACATATGAACCAATGGTATCAGCTCCTATCGAAATAGATCAGCTCGAAGGAACTTCTACCCTACTAATAGCAGCGGTCGACACAACTAGACTCACAAGCTTTTTTTGGCAGTTAGATGATGAGCCTTTGTGTAATAACTGTTTAGAAATCGAAGTGATGCCTACAAAAACTACAGAATACAGCTTTATAGTAACCAGAGGAGACAATTGTTCCCAAGAGTCCAGCTCAACAGTAAATGTTGTCCCTGATTCAGACCTGTACATTCCTAACGTCTTTGACCCAGGACTTCCTTCAACTGACAACAGCTTTATGATTCAAGGGCCGGGGGCGGCGCTTATAAATGAAGTTACGATTTGGGATAGATGGGGATCTCTAGTGTTTACCTCAGCAAATGCAACACTAGTCTGGGATGGTAATTGCCAAGGTCAGCCCTGTAGTTCTGGAGTCTATGTCTACAAAATTTCTCTCACAGACGGAGAAGGGCCTAGAACAGTTACTGGCACTATTACTCTGATTCGCTAGAGTATTTCCATACGAGTTACAGTCCACACTAAATTTGTTACAGTTCATAGGAAATGGGTTCCTATTGCCTTGCTACTCTATGAATATTGTGACACAAAACAGCAAGTTGGATAATACTTTGGAAACTTTAAGTAACTCTACAGTTTCCTTAGTTCCAATTTAGTACTTTTGCTTTATGAAAGAAACAGATAAAATTTCATTGCTTAATTCAGCTAAAGAACTGTATCTGAAATATGGGGTCAAAAGTGTAAGTATGGATGATATCGCCAAGGTTCTTGGAATCTCCAAAAAGACAATCTATAATATAGTCAGCAATAAACAGGACTTAGTTCATGCTGCAGTAAGTTCCTACATCCAAGAAGAAGAAAAGACTTACCAAAAATTATCAAATGACTCTCTGAATGCTTTGGAAGAAATTATATCCATTGCAAGACATGCTGTCAAAGCTCTAAAAAAGATAAAACCGAATCTGACATATGATCTCAAAAAATATCATCCTAAAACTTGGACTATAGTCGAAAGAGATCATTTTCTATTTATAGAACAGACTATAACAAAGAATCTAAGAAGAGGCATAGAGGAAGGATTTTACAGACAAAATCTACGGATTGATATAATACCTAAGCTTTACGTTTCGCTAACCAGATTAGTCATAGACGATGATTTATTCAAAGGTCAAAATATTTCTCAAGTCGACATTTACAACACAATCATTAAGTACCATCTCAATGGTATCATAACAAATAAAGGAAGAAAAAAATTGGAAAAACATCTAAACCAGGCAACATTATGAGCAGAATACTAATATCGATCTTTACTGTATTCTCGGTTGCACTTACAGCACAATCCAGCTTCAATCTTGAGGAAGCTATAGACTATGCAATAAAGCATAGTTGTGAGATGCAAATCAGCCAGCTGGATCAAGCAGATGCAGAGGCGAGAATAACTGAATTCAAAGCAACTGGTCTGCCCCAGGTGAATGGAGGCATAGACTATAACTATTATTTCTTTACACCGGCGGTGCCAGTAGAAGACTTTATTTCGCCAGCCGTCTACGGAATATTAGAAAATGAATTCCCAGGAGAAGTGGTAAGTCCCCCTGGCCCTCCAACTTTTCAGGAGTTTTCTTTTTTTACAAAACACAACTTGACTGCTCAAGTAACTGCTTCCATGTTACTATTTGATGGGTCCTACCTGACAGGGGTGAAAGCGGCTAAGCTTTATAAAGACCTTACTACCAAGCGCAAGGATGTTATAGAAGAAGAAGTAAAAACAGCCGTCACTAAAGCCTACATGAATATTCTCATTGCGGAAGAAAACAAAAATACTTTGGAGACAAATCTTAGTACAATCGAAAAGTCTCTTAAAGAAGCGGAGGCTTATTATGAAAACGGCTTTATAGAGCGGTTGGAAGTAACCAGAATAGATCTATCCAAAGAAACCCTACAAGCGGAAATAACAAAAGTAGATCAGCTAATAAATATCAGTAAGAATTTGCTCAAATTTCAGATGGCCTACCCTCTCAGTAATCCAATAGAGTTGACAGAAGACTTAGAAACATTGGTCAATATCTTCAATGCTGAATCTGATCTCTCTGACATAGAAATAGATTTTTCAAAGAAAGCACAATTCAGACAAATAGAAATGGGACAAGAACTAAATGAGCTCAATATCGAAAGGCTCAAGAAAGGCTACTTACCCAATGTTGTAGCAAGAGCTGGTGTTAGTGAAGCTCTACAGAGAAACAACCTCTTCGGTGAAAACGAAGCCGGGTGGATTCCTACGGTATATGCTGGCCTTGCTATCAATGTTCCTATCACCGATGGCAAAAGGAAGCAAGGCATGATACAACAGGCCGAAATAGAGCAGAGAAAGACACAAATACAAAAAGAAGAATATCAGCGATCCATAGCAATGCAAGTCGAGACAGCCAGACTTCAACATGCCAATGCCAAAACATCACTGGCCAATAACAAAAGAATTCTTGAAGTCACTCAGGACATATATGGTACTACTTTGATAAAATTCGGAGAAGGCGTAGGCTCTAGCCTGGAAGTTACACAAGCAGAATCTGACTTACATCAGGCTCAGTCAGCTTACATTAATTCACTTTACGATCTACTAATCACAAAAATAGACCTAGATATTGCGCTAGGCGAACTATAAGACCATGAAATCATTAAACAAAAAGTATATCATTTTCGCTTTAATTACTTGCAGCTTTATTGCCTGTAAAAAATCCGAAGGCGTACCTGAAGACCTAGAGGGTATGAAAAAATATGTTTCTCAGAAAAAGGTAGAGCTAAAGCAACTGCAACAAGAGATAGATGATCTCAATAAAGAGATTCTTAAGATGGACCCTCCAAAGGAGAAAGCTGCACAACAAGTAAAGACTGTCCTTTTACAACCTAAAGAGTTTGAAAGATTTGTCGATGTGCAAGGGCAAGTCATGGCTGATGACATAGTAAATGCTAGCTCGGATATTGGTGGAAGGATCATGAGTCTTTCTGTAAAAGAAGGCGATAGAGTAAGCAGAGGCAGTCTTATTGCAGTTACGGACATGAGCACCTTAGAAACTCAAATTGCAGAAATCACTACTGCACTGAGTCTTGCTACTACCGTCTTCGAAAGACAAGACAGACTTTGGAAACAAAATATAGGTTCTGAACTTCAGTTTCTAGAAGCTAAAAACAATAAAGAACGGCTTGAGAAATCCCTGTCCACTTTAGAAAGTCAGATAGCTAAAAAGAATGTCTATGCACCAATAAGTGGCATAGTAGATAAGACCTTCCTCAGTCAAGGTGAAACGGCTGCTCCAGGACTACCAATAGTCCAGATCCTTAATACTTCCAAACTTAAAATTGTAGCGGATTTACAAGAGTCTTTGTTGGGATCAGTTAATCGTGGTGATAAAGTAGAAGTATTTTTTCCAGCATTGGAGAAAACTACAATGAATACCATCTCCATGCTTGGTAGAACAATAGACCCAGCTAATAGAACATTCAAAATTGAAATAGGCACCAATAGCTTAAATGGTCAACTAAAGCCAAATTTGATGGCTCAAGTTAAGTTCAAGGATATGACACAAAAAGATGCTATAATTATACCTATCGACGCTATACAAGAAGATGTCCGAGGTAACAAATTTGTTTTTGTGACCAAGCAAGACGGCAAGGAACAACGAGCTGAGAAAAGGCTGATAGAAATAGGAGAAAGTAATGGTTCAGAAGTAATTGTCATTATTGGACTTGATATAAATGATAAACTTATTACAGCAGGAGGTATGAGTTTGTCAGACAATGATTTAATTATTCCAACTATAGCAGCAACTACCGATGGCGAATAAACTCCCAAAAAATCTAAAAGAATTTAGTCTAAGTTCCATAGCTATAGATAACGCTACCAGCGTTTTTCTTCTGACCTTTATGATCTTGTTATTTGGTGTGCAGAGTTATATCGATATGCCAAAAGAGCAATATCCTGATGCAGCTATGCCCACTATAACAATCCAATCTCCCTACTTTGGTAATTCTGCAGAAGAGATTGAAAATCTAATAACTAGGCCAATAGAAAAAGAGGTAAACTCTATAGTAGGTCTTAATAGTCTGATTTCTAATTCCATACAAGACTTCTCTATTATAACAGCAGAGTTTCAGTCTGACATGCCTTCAGAAGTAGCATTGTTAAAAGTAAAAGAGGCAGTGGACAAAGCAGACCTACCCAACGACTTGGATGATGAACCGACTGTCGAGGATTTAGACTTCTCACAGATTCCTATAATGTCTGTCAA
>CAYNJK010000029.1:0-15152 GCA_964397575.1 uncultured Saprospiraceae bacterium | reverse complement strand
TTCTCTTTTTAGGAGCTGCTTTTTTTCTAGTTGCAGTTTTTCTAGTAGTAGTTTTTTTAGCAGTAGTGCTTTTCTTAGGTCTTCCTACACTTTTCTTAGCAGTAGTTTTTTTGGCAGTGGTTCTCTTTTTAGGAGCTGCTTTTTTTCTAGTTGCAGTTTTTCTAGTAGTAGTTTTCTTTGCAGTGGTTCTCTTTTTAGGAGCTGCTTTTTTTGCTGGTGCTTTAGGTTTGATACCTAATATAGCATTAGCTAATTCTTTAGCTGCGTCAGTTGCCCCTCTTTGCCTTTTTACTTTTCTAGCTAAGGTTAGCAGTTCACTTTTTTTAGTTGCCATTTTTTTAATTCAATTATATATTTAAAATATTTATAATATAAAATTAAGTAAAAGTTTTATATAAACCTATTCTACGCTGATAAGCATTCTTTCTTGGCAAAAAACTGTACAATTTTATATTCTTTTTTAATTAATTAAGAATGCTGGAGGCAAATGTAAAACTCTGCTTAATAAGTATTAATTTGTTAAAAATTTTCAGTTATGTTCCGTTTTAAAATTGTCTTTCTCACATCAGTTTCTATTATGCTTTTTGCATCTACCCTTTTTTCTCAAGAACAATTAGGTTATCAAAAACCGCCTAAAGAAATTCTAGACCTTGTAGATGTAGAAAGAGCACCATCTGTTAGGATGGATAACGAGAAAGAAAACATGGTTTTACTTTATCGGAATACTTTTAAATCTATTTCTCAATTATCTAAAAAAGAGTTAAGACTAGGTGGCCTGAGAATAGATCCTAAAACCAGTATAGGCAGTCGAGTGACCTACTTTAATAATATCAGAGTACAAAAAGTAAAAACCAAAAACAATTCTGTAGCTGATGTGACAGGGTTGCCGGAAAATGCCCAGCTTGCAAACTTTACTTGGTCGCCTGACCAATCGAT
Source organism: uncultured Saprospiraceae bacterium (assembly GCA_964397575.1). GTDB lineage: Bacteria > Bacteroidota > Bacteroidia > Chitinophagales > Saprospiraceae > RFSX01. The sequence goes on along the minus strand of CAYNJK010000029.1, from coordinate 14,216 downwards.
GATGGCATTCACCAATACCACAAATACAGGTGTAGAACTGTGGGTCATGAATGTTAACAACGCTTCAGCAAAAAAATTAACAGCTGCCAATATAAATGCAAACCTTGGTGATGTCATAAACTGGTTTGATGATAACAGGTCTATATTGGTAAAGAAAACACCAGCTAACAAGCAAGCACTTGTAGATACCCAGAATTCCGTTCCTGCTGGTCCCACAATAACAGTAGCTGATGGTAAGAAAGCACAGAACAGAACTTACCAAGATCTATTAGCAAATAAGAATGACGAATTTAACTTCGAGCAACTAGCACATTCTGAGTTGTATAAAGTCACAATAGATGGGAAGAAAAGCGAATGGTTGCCTTCAGCTATGTATAGTTCAGTAAGCTTTTCGCCAGATGGACAGTATGTTATGGTCAGAACTGTAGAAAGACCCTTTTCATATATCGTTCCTTATAGAAGATTTGCATCTAAACTGGCCGTCTATGATACTAAAGGAAAATTGGTACAAACACTTTCAGAATTGCCAGTTATAGAAGATCTACCAAAGGGATTTATGTCCAGCATCACTGGACCGAGGTCACATAGATGGAGAAGTGACAGACCCGCCACGCTTATCTATGCACAAGCGCTGGATAACGGTGACCCAGCCGTAGAAGTAGAATATAGAGATGAAGTTTTCCAACTAGAAGCGCCTTTTAATGGAATAGCAACCAGCCTGATCAAAGTAAAGAACAGATTTAGTGGCATTACTTGGGCGACCGATAAGCTCGCCATAGCTTCTGATTACTGGTGGAATACTAGAAATACCAAGTCTTATGTTTTCAATCCTTCTGACAATTCTGTAGCAGCGGAAATATTATATGACAGATCCTATCAAGATAGATATAGCGATCCAGGTAGTTTCGTATATAAGCGCAATGAGTACGGCAACTTCGTTCTTGCCTTGGATGGCAAGAATGCCTTCCTAATCGGTGATGGCTTTACTAAAGAAGGACAGTTCCCTTTCTTAGATAAGTTAAATCTAAAGACGAAAGAAACCGACCGCGTTTATCAGTCTACTTACACGGATAAATTGGAGAATATCATGGATTACGACTTAGATAGTAAGAATCTGATGGTGAGTATAGAATCACAAAATGAATATCCCAATTTTTACTTTAAGAATATAGATACAAAACAAACAACTGCTGTAACAGAATTTAAGAACCCTTTCGAAAGCATTTCTGCAGTCCATAAAGAAGTAATAAGCTACAAGCGAGAAGATGGACTGGAATTGTCCGGCACTTTATATCTGCCTAAAGGTTACGATATGGATAAGAAAGAGAAGTTGCCGATGATTCTATGGGCATACCCAAGAGAATACAAAGACAAGTCCAGTGCGGCACAGAATACTCAGAATCCTAATGAATTTACTTACCCATTCTATGGCTCACCAGTCTACTGGGTGACCAGAGGATATGCAGTCTTAGATGATGCTGCCTTTCCTATAGTAGGAGAGGGAGACGATGAGCCTAATGACAGCTTTAGGTCACAACTGGTCGCTAATGCAAAAGCAGCTATAGATGCCGTGGATAAGCTAGGGTATATAGACCGGTCTAGAGTTGGGGTAGGTGGACACAGCTACGGTGCCTTTATGGTTGCCAATCTATTGTCCCATTCGGATCTTTTTGCTGCTGGTATCGCCAGATCAGGGGCTTACAACAGAACACTTACACCTTTTGGCTTCCAGAGCGAGGAGCGCTCGTACTGGGAGGCTCCAGAGGTCTATAATACGATGTCACCATTTATGCATGCTGAAAAAATGAAAACACCTTTATTACTAGTGCACGGAGAAGCGGATAACAATTCCGGGACTTATCCACTACAAAGCCAGAGGTATTTCAATGCTCTAAAAGGCCTCGGCGCTACGGTCAGATTGGTCATGTTACCTAAAGAAAGCCATGGTTATCGTGCAAAAGAAAGTATCCTTCACTTGTTGTGGGAACAAGATCAATGGCTAGAGAAGTATGTAAAAAATGCCGGCAGTCAGGACGATACCCAAAGTCCATGATAACAGCTGAGGAGTTTTCATAAGCAGTAATTAGTAACACTGAAGAAACAACTCACAATCCTGTGCCTTGTTGTTGCTGGCATTCTGTCTATTCCAGCAATTGCCATGCAATTTTCACAAGAGGTGCAATGGAACCAAGGAGATTTTGTAATTGCTGCATTATTGCTCTTTGTAACAGGAGGCGTTTTGCTCTTTGTAATTAATAAAGTAACCTCTTCTACTACGAAAAAGATCTTGTGTCTGCTAATTATTGTTTTGCTGGTTTTGGTTTGGGCAGAGCTAGCAGTAGGTATTTTTTTTGATTTGTAGACCCAACCAGACTTCATAATCTTTTGTTAAATATTGCCCCTAATTGCATGTATATTAAGGGAATTTAGTACGTCGATGAGAATGTGGAAAAACAATAATTGAGAATTTCATGTTGACTTGGATGAAATTAATATCCAATTGACTTCTAATTTTTTATTATGTTTTTGCGCGGTGCTTTTTTCTTGCTTTTAACAGCCTTACTTGTAGGTTGCACGGATGATCTTTCACAAACAAATGGTCTGACAGGTTTTATGTCCGATGACGAATTTTTTCCTACAGTAACTCCCGAACTAAGGCCTTTTTTCATTGCCTTTGAAGAAGAAGCCGCCAATAGAGGGCTTACGTTTGATCTTACAGAATTAGGTGTTACTGGGAATATAGTGGAGCTGGGAAACAATAGTGTTCTAGGCGTCTGCAGACACAATGAAAACGAACCTAATCGTATAGCAGTAGATATAGATGCATGGGTGGACGGTTCAGAATCTCTCAGAGAACTCATCGTTTTTCATGAGTTGGGACATTGCGTTCTGGACAGACTGCATAGAGATGAATCAGAAAATGGCCAGTGTCTCAGCATTATGCATAGCGGCCTTACAGATTGTATTACTCCACTTAGTGACCCAAGATTTAGAGAGCAATATCTGGACGAACTCTTTTTCTTCTAGTAAGAATACCGGAAAGCAATTGAGTTACTAGCTGTCTTTACACAACTACCTAACTGAATTTAATATCGTACTTAGTTCTTCTTTCTTGGTGGCTTTACATTCAGTTCAGCTATAGATAGAAAACCATTAGAATCTTTGTCAAGTCTGTCAAAGTCTTCTACAAGTCTACCTTGAGCTTCTGATTTACTTATTTGTTGGTCGTCATTTCTGTCCATACGTTCTAAAATTTGAGCAGCGCTTGGCGGACCACCTCTTCTTCCCATTCCTCGGCTGTTTTTTGTTTTTATTGAACAGCCTATTGCCTTGGTAAAATTTGGATCAGGAGTTGTTCCATCTTCCAAAGCCATGATTGCATTCTCTACGTAATGATTTTCTATGTTATCAGCGTCTTTGGCATTGTCATCTATCGCACCTATATATTGTACTTTCAGATTCTCATCTAGCAGGAACACCTGAGGGGTCTTAGTAGCTCCAAAGTCAGCATACACCTTAAACTGCACATCTTTGAGATATACAAATGGAAATGCTTTTTCTTCTGCTCTCTCTATCATCTGCTCGAAAGAATCACCAGCCTCCACATCCGGGTCATTAGAATTGACGGCAACTACGGGATAACCTTTCGGAGCCATCTTATTATGTAGTGCTATCAGGCGATCTTCATACATCAGCGCAAAAGGGCACACATTGCTGGTAAATACGACGATGTATCCTTTGGTATCCAGTGATGACAGAGAAATTTCTTCTCCATCTACATTTGTAAGAGCGAAATCCTTGGCTGTGTCTCCCACTTTATATCCAGTCGGTTCTTTTTTAGCTTTTTGGGCCTGTAACGTCACGCAGTTTGCTGCAAGAAGGAAGCAAAAAATGCTCAATATGATTCTCATAATTACTTATTTATTGAGATGAAAGTTGGCGTAAAAGTATTGTTTTATCAAGGTCTATGTCTATAATAGGTTGCCGCTATTTTATATTATGGATTTCTACATCTATTAGCTACCCCCAAAAGCATAGATAATTGCGTAGTACTATTGCAAAGCAATTTCTTTCTTAGGCTTGTATATAACTTTCCCCAATTAATTCAGCCTTGAGTTGATGGACCTTTACAATACTTAACTATATTTGGTTAACCAGTCTTTGGTTGACCAACACCTTCATTATGTTAAACAATCTGAAGAAGATATCTATCGAAAATCCGGTAGATCTAATAATTCGTCAAATAAGGGCACTGATCAGTTCAGGCCAAGTGAAGCCTGGCGAAAAGCTTCCACCGGAAAGAAAATTGGCCGAGTATCTTGGTGTAAGCAGGGGACAGGTACGAGAAGCCCTTAGCAAACTAGAATTTTATGGAATTCTCAGGACGGTTCCCCAAAGTGGGACCGTAGTCAGTGGTATAGGTATAGTTGCACTAGAGGGACTTATTACTGATGTATTAAAAATAGAAGAGAGCGATTTTCATTCCTTAGTAGAGACCAGAGTTATACTGGAAAAGAAGGCAGCTAGTCTTGCTGCCATTAGAAGGACCAATGATGATATAGTCACTATGACCAATGCTCTTTCGGACTATGAGAGAAAACTTAAAATAGACAACTTGGCTATAGAAGAGGATCTGATGTTCCACATAAAGATTGCTGAGGCTAGCAAGAACATTGTACTGAAATCATTGATGATGATAATCACTCCTGATATTGTGCATAATTTCCGAAGTCTGAAGGTCTGTGATGATGCTAACAATCAGAAAACTATAAATGAACACCGAGAAATACTAGATAATATAATAAGTCAAGATAGTAAGATGGCTTCTATGTCTATGGAATATCATCTGAAGGATGTCTTTGAGTTCAGTAAGAAAAACTTACCTAAGACTTAAAGCGATACAAGCAATAAATCCAAAAACCAATAAGTATATCTGAATAGAATAAAAATTCAAAATTACCTGAACTTAAGTTATACCTTTTAAATAGTAGTTTTTTCATAAACTGATTTCAGCAAAGGCCAGTTGGTCTTTGCTGATCATTTAAGTACCCTAATTGTATGTTTTCCAAGTTGCCCATCACGATTATTACCCTTCTCCTTTTACTAAGTTGTAAGGTCTCAGACAGCGTTGTTTCAGAACCTATCACTAGCAAGACGAATGAGACAAGTATGTTGTCCAATTCTACTCTTGTTGCCAGCATAGAAGAGTTTAACGAATCCATTGCCATAGCTGAACCAGGAGATGAAATAAAGCTAGCTAATGGAATATGGAAGGATATCCAGATGAAAGTAACGCGTAGTGGTACTGAAGAGAAGCCTATCACAATAACTGCAGAGACACCTGGCAAAGTTATAATTCAAGGACAATCAGATCTGCAATTAGGCGCTGACTATATAATTGTAAAAGGCTTGTATTTTTCTAATGGCTACTCACCATCAGAAGCAGTCATAAATTTTTCTGTAGAAGATAAAGTGGCAAATGATTGTACAGTCACTAATTGTGTCATAGAAGACTACAATAAGTTGCAAAGAAACAAATCTGATTTATGGGTACTCATGAAGGGTAGGCGTAATCAGCTAGACCATTGTTACTTAGCTGGAAAATCCAATAGAGGCCCAACTATAAGGGTAGACTTAGAAGGTAATCCAAGCATAAATAATCACCACAAGATTATCCACAATCATTTTGGTCCTAGACCACCTAAGGGAGGACCTAGTGCAGAGACCATACAAATAGGTAATAGCTACACCTCTATGTGTCCGAGCTATACCGTAGTCGCTAACAATTTATTTGACCGCTGTAATGGTGAGGTAGAAGTCATTTCCAGTAAGACTAATTTTAATGAAATAAGAAATAATATTTTCTACAAAAGTGAAGGATCATTAGTTACAAGACATGGTAATTACTGCACCGTAGATGGAAACTACTTCATCGGTGACGATTCTAATAAGATAGGAGGAATCAGACTTATCGGTACTGGCCACACAGTTACCAATAATTATTTCTACAATCTAAGAGGTGAAAATTTCAGAAGTCCACTTGCAGTAATGAATGGCATTCCTAAGTCACCACTTAATAGATACATACAAGTTACAGATGTTACAGTTGCTCATAATACCTGGATAAACTGTACTGCGCCACTACAGTTTGGTGTAGGATCTAACATCAGCCAGAAAGATGTACTGCCAGCATCCGAGATACGTTCAGAAAGACCCATTCGTACAGTTGTGGCTAATAATTTGATACACAACACAACGGGCGACAAGTCCCCTGTTGTCGCTCATGATAAATTAGATGGTATATTATTTAAGCAAAACCTAATTAATAACCAAGGTGTCAGTTTTGATAAGATAGCAGGTGTAGAGTCCGCATCATTTGACCTTAAAGAAATAGGGGAATACATCTATGCGCCAGCAATTGGTTTCCCTGATGAGGAAGTCTATGCAGGCTTTGGTTTTGAAGAGTTTAATAAAGATTTGTTTGGAAAAGCAAGAGGTGACAAAAATGCAATAGGTGCCATTGTGGGCCAGCCATCTGGTGCGCCTCCTATCCTAGATAGTTCACAATATGGTACCAGCTGGTACAGTGCTGACAAGCCTGAGAAAAATGGAGAGATTCATAAAGTAAAACCCGGTGCCAATTTAAGTCAGATTATCACTACGGCAAAAGCAGGTGATATACTCTCACTATCTGAAGGAGAGTATACTGCATCCCACTCGCTAACTATAGATAAAAAGTTAGAAATTAATGCTGCCGCTGAAGGAGTAACTATCAGTTATACAGGGCAGGCCGGAACTCCTTTGTTCGAAATGAACCCTAATGGCAAGCTTACTATTAAAGGAATCTCTATAACAGGAAATAATACCCAACATGCCTTTGCTAGCTTGAAGGAGAATATGTCGAGCTTATATAATCTTTATGTAGAAGATTGTACTATTGAGAATTTTGATTATGTGCTCAAGGCCTATAAGTTTTCTTTTTCTGAACATATACATTTCTCAAATTCAACACTACGTAATTGTAAAAACGGATTAGAATTATCAGGAGAGGATGATGACAAAGGGGACTATAACGCAGAGAACATCAGAATTTCAAATTGCACTTTCGATGGAGTAGAGTCCAATGTGATAGATTACTACAGAGGTGGCTATGATGAGTCGACAGTCGGTGGAGACCTAAAAGTTACAGGAAGTACATTCACTAATTGTGGGGCTAAAGAAGAAAACGGCATTCTGCTAAATACCTATGGGATAATAAATGTAGACATCTCGGGCAACACCTTTAAGAATAATAAGGTGAAGCAAGTTGCACAACTCTGGGGTGCACAGAATAATACGCATAGTAATAACACAATCAATAATTCAGGAAAGATGGTCGTAGAAGAAAACCTGAAGCTGAAAACGTTTTACTAGTCAGTCTTCATAGTCTAGAAATTAATAATTATCAAACTATCCACAAGCTACAGCAAATTTAATACAGTGTTAGTGTAGATTTCACAATTAAATTTCTTGATACTGAAAATTGTGAATAAATAATTATTAGGTTTTTTAAATTTCTTAACTATATTTGGTCAACCAATTTTTGGTTAACCAATCCACGAGACCATCTATGTTAAATAGTCTGAAAAAAATTTCTTTCGAAGATCCTGTCGATATCATTATCAAGCAGATAAGATCACTTATCAGTTCAGGACAGCTAGTTTCAGGCGAGAAACTACCTCCGGAGCGGAAGTTGGCAGAATATCTAGGAGTCAGTAGGGGACAAGTCAGAGAAGCACTTAAAAAACTGGAATTCTACGGCATTCTTAGGACCCTTCCTCAGAGCGGTACAGTTGTAAGTGGTATAGGTATTGTTGCCTTAGAGGGCTTGATTACAGATGTCCTAAAAATAGAAGAATCAGATTTCCAGTCGCTCGTAGAAACAAGGGTGACCCTAGAAACCAAGGCTGCAGGACTTGCAGCTATACGCAGAACCAGTGATGACATAGTAATTCTTACCAATGCTCTAAGTGCTTACGAATCCAAGTTAAGTAATGGTCAAACGGCTATAGAAGAAGACTTAATGTTTCATATCAAAATTGCCGAAGCCAGTAAGAATAATGTACTGAAGTCTCTCATGATGATCATCACCCCAGATATAGTAAAGAACTTCATTACTCTAAAAGTTTGTGATGACGCCAAGAATCAAAAGACTATAGAAGAACATAGAGTAATATTAGACCACATCATAGATCAAAATGCCAATCTTTCTTCGGCAGCCATGGAATTACACCTTCATGATGTGTTCGAGTTCAGTATAAAAAACTATTAAATAACTTTTAGCTTAAATGAAATAACAACTACGTTGTTTGAAAAAAACACTTAACTATTTTTAATTAACAACACCTCTAACTATTAACTATCACCTTAAAAAAAAGGTAATCACTATGAAAAACAAACTATTTACAAAGAGGCTCTTGACAACGGCCATCTTTGATCAAAGCAAAATTCGATCTTTACTCTTTGCCTTCGGATTATGCTTCATTTCTTCTTTTTCGTTCTTGAATGCGCAAGTTTCGGGAACCCTAATAGGAGAAGATGGAGACCCTCTAATAGGCGTAAACGTACTTGTAAAAGGTACAGACCTAGGAACTATTACAGACATTGACGGCAACTACTCTATTAATGCCAAAGACGGTGACGTCCTCATATACAGTTATGTAGGATTTCAAGACCAAGAAGTTGTAGTCGGATCTGGCAACAGCTATTCTATCACAATGAGCTCGAACTCAGAATTATTAGACGAGATAGTAGTCGTCGGTTATGGTAGTCGGAAAAAGAGCGACATAACTGGTGCTGTATCCTCTGTTACTACTGATGAACTAACGGCCTTCCCTGTATTGGATGCAGGACAAGCTTTGCAAGGTCGGGCAGCTGGGGTCGTTGTACAATCTAATAATGGTGGCGAACCAGGAGCACCTATCAGTATAAGAATTAGAGGTAACACCTCTATTAATGCTAGTAGTTCTCCACTTGTAGTTGTAGATGGTTTTGTAGGAGCAACATTCCCACAACCTAATGATATCCAATCTATAGAGGTGCTTAAGGATGCATCTGCAACAGCAATCTATGGATCTAGAGGATCTAATGGAGTTATCTTAGTAACCACTAAAAAAGGTAGAACTGGAGATGTCGCTATTGAGCTAAATTCTACTTATGGAATAAATAATACTGCTAACAGACTTGACTTGCTAAATGCTGCAGAGTTTGTTGATTATCAAAATCAGATTAGAGAGAATCAAGGTAATACAACGCCTTTCCCAGCTGGAACAGAAGATACTGATTGGCAAGACCAGATTTTTGATTCAGGAAGTATTCAGAACCACCAACTTTCTTTTTCAGGTGGAACTGACAAAGTTGGTTACTATGCGTCTGGAAACTACTTCAATCAAGATGGTATAGTAGTAAATTCTGGTTTTGAAAGAGCAACTTTCTTAGCAAATATTGATGCGCAAGCAACTGATAGATTGAAGTTAGGATTGAATCTTTTTGGTAGTAGAGGCACTAGAGATGGTGTTACGACACAATCTGATGGATCAGTAACAGTAGGTAATGATGATGTAATCGGTTTAGCAATGAGATTTGCACCAGATAAAGGAATTCGTAGAGATGATGGCACCTTCACAACTAACGATGCTATTGGTGATGAATTGGATAACCCTTATGCTGTTGCGACACAAAGAGTAGATGAAACAACCGCTGATGATTTTAGAGCTAATGTCTATGCAGAGTTAGGTATTCTTGAGAATCTTACCTTTAAAACTACTTTTGGCACCAGTTCTGAAAATGAAACTAGAGGAATCTATCAGCCATCGACTTTGCAGATAACTGCAGGAGGTGCTGGTGGAAGAGCGATTGTAACTAACGCTAAAAGAACAAGTTTGATTAGTGAGAACTATTTGACTTATGCGAACAGAGTTGGAAATGGTGACTTGACTTTATTGGCAGGATATTCTTTCCAAAAGAATGATGTAGAGTCTTTCTCTGCAGCAGGTACTGGATTTCTTTCAGATGCATTTTCTTACTTTGCTTTAGGTACTGCTACAGGACTGTTACAACCAGATTCTAGATTATCAGAAGTAATTATCCAGTCTCAGTTTGGTAGAGTGAATTACGATTTTGATAATAAATATCTATTTACGGCTACAGTAAGAAGAGATGGTGCTTCTAACTTTGCTGCTAATGAGAAGTATGCGATATTCCCTTCAGCTGCCTTTGCTTGGAGAATTTCAAATGAGAAGTTCTTAGCTGATAACAGCAAAGTCTCAAACTTAAAGCTGAGATTAAGTTATGGTGTGACAGGTAATCCGTCAATAAGCCCATACCAATCTTTATCAAGATTTGCAAGTCTTTTTGCATCTAGAAATGGCGAGACAGTATTTGCAATTACACCGGACCAACCTGCAAATCCAGATTTGAAATGGGAGTCTTCATTCCAAACAAATATTGGACTTGACTTAGGTTTAATAGATAATAGAGTTAATCTATCTGTAGACTATTATAATATAGATACTAAAGATTTGATCTTAGGTAATAATGGTATTCCTGAGTTTTTTGGATTTGCAAATGATGAAATTCTTACAAACTTAGGTGAGATTAATAACAATGGAATCGAACTTTCTATAAACACTAGAAACGTAGTAGGTTCAGGTTTCAATTGGAGTACTGACTTTAATATCTCTAGAAATAGAAACGAAGTAACTGCTTTGATTAATGATGCGGATATCTTTGGAAATGCCGCTCCTAGTTACTTTAGTGTAGATAGAACTTATGTGCTCAGAGTAGGAGAAGAAGTAGGTCTGTTCTGGGGTTTTGATTATGCCGGTGTATACCAAGGGGGTGACTTCCCAGCAGGCACAGCAACCTTCGAAGGAGGAGTGCCAGGAGATCCATTATTTGCGGATCTACCAGACGAAGAAACTGGAGAAGTGGATGGTGTAATTACTGAAAGTGATAGAGGCATTATAGGTAACCCTAATCCAAACTTCAACTTTGGTATTACTAACAACTTCTCATATGGAGGTTTTGATTTGAGTATCTTCTTCCAAGGAGCTCAAGGTGGAGATATATTCAACTTGAATGATGTCCAATTGACTAATGGTGATGCAAATGCAACCAGAGATTATGTTAATAACGCATGGACACCGACAAATACAGATACTAATACTCCAAGAGTAGGAAACAACAGTAATAGAGAGATTTCTTCTCGATTTGTAGAAGATGGTAGCTATGTAAGGTTGAAAAACATTGCTTTAGGTTATAATTTAGGCTCAAGTGTCGTTAATAAGATAGGAGTAGAAGGTATTCGTATCTCAGTAAGTGCTCAAAATTTATTAACCTTTACAGACTACTCTGGGTTAGATCCTGAAGTCAACTTCTTTGGCGCTGCTGGTGACAATAATACATCAAGCAATACTGTTAGAGGCTTTGACTTTGGTAACTATCCTACGATTAGATCTTATAATCTTAATCTTAACGTGAAATTTTAATTTTTCTCTTTTACAAAATTTAAAAAATTATGAAAAAGTTTAAATATTTATTCCTTGTACTGGGGATTTCTCTATTCGCTTGTTCGGATTTAGAGGAACAGCCTATAGGCTTATTGTCTGCTGAAGGGTTCTTTCGAACTACTAATGATATACAGACAGCTGTTGATGGTGCATATACTCATGCTATCAATGAAAAATTTTGGGGAAGAAAACTATCTATTGCTTTGATGCTCCGTTCTGACATGGTAAATCTTCAATCTACGCAGACAAGAAGAGTAGAAATGAATGAATTTACTACACTAGCTAGTAATGGCATGCTAACAGAGTATTGGCTGAAAGCTTACCAAGGTATTGCGGGCGCTAATCTTGCAATAGCAGGTGCAGCTGATGTAGAAGCTACTGATGATCAAAAAAATCCAATTATTGCACAAGCTCGTTTTATTAGAGCTTTTTATTACTTCCACTTAGTAAGACAATTTGGAGGTCTACCTTATATCGATGCGCCGATAACTGATGCTGCAGCTGCAGCTATGATTTCTAGAACACCTGCAGATGAGGTGTACGCTAATATCATTGCCGATTTGGAATATGCTGAGACTTGGTTACCGAATACGCAACCATCAAGAGCAACACCAGCAAAATCTGCTGCGACTTCTTACTTAGCTCTTGTACATTTAACTAGAGGTAATTACCAAGGCGCTTGGGATGCAGCTACTGATGTAATCAATAATGCTGGGACTTATAACTTGGCTCTAGATGATAATTTCCAAAATCTATTTAATGCTAATGTAATAGATGGTTCTTTAGAACCAATTTTCGCTTTAGACTACAACAACTTTGAAGCACCTAACAATGCTTATGATCAGATAGCACCAATGACAGGTATCAGAGGTGATGATAGAAATGAAGGTGGTGGATGGTCTGTTGCTGTTCCGACTCTTGCAGTATATGAGACATGGCCTGCAGGTGATTTCAGAAGAGCTGTAAGTTTAGACGAAGAAGCATCTATAGGTGGTAACATAGAACCGTTCACAAATTTCACAGTTAGTGGACACGAGCATGCAGGTAATATGCCCTACATAGCAAAGTATACACGTTTCCCAGGAGCTTTTGATCGTGGAAATGCTAGAGCGACAAGTCATAATATGTCTATGATGCGATATGCAGAAGTACTATTAATTGCTGCTGAGGCAGCTGTAGAATTAGGCGACAATGCATCTGCTACTACCTATATCAATATGGTAAGAGAAAGAGCTAGAAGAGGTGGCGCGACTGAGACAGGAGCTGGAACTCCAGTGACTATCGCACCTAGTGATGTACCTGCAGATATAACAGGAACAGTTACTGTAAATGATGTTTTAGAAGAAAGAAGATTTGAGCTTGCCTTTGAAGGTAAGAGATGGTACGACATCGCAAGAAGAAGAATAGGTGGAGAAGTGTTCAGTGCATCTGGACTAGAAGGTGCAAAGCCAGCTTTTAATGACGATGATTACCTACTACCATTGCCAGGTGATGAGTTAGAGAGAAATCCTAACTTAACTCAGAATCCAGGTTACTAAATAGATTTAGAATACAGTTTTTTCATAGCTTATATCATCAGAGGCTTTTGCCTCTGGTGATTTTTTTACAACTTATTGTAACTAGAAACACAATAAAACTAAATTCTAGTCTTCAAAAACTAGAACAATTCAAACCAACAAAGTGAGTAACCGATTCCGACTTTCATTCATGACTGCGTTTGTTATTGCTGTTGGCTTTCACCAAATGGGTATATCTCAAGGCAAGACGGAATTAAAGAAAAATAAAACTGACAAAACTATAGGTCACCCAGGTCTGATTCTTACCCAAACAGGTGTTGATAATGTTAGAGCTGGTTTAGGATCTAATGAACTCTTTGACAAAGCCGTAGCAGAAGCCAGGGCTGAAGTGGATGCCGAAATAGAAAACGGGATAGAAGTCCCTATACCTAAAGATATGGCAGGTGGCTATACGCATTCTCGCCACAAACGCAATTGGTTTGCCATGCAGTTAGCAGGTAACCTTTATCAGATTACCCAAGAAAAAAAATATGCCGAATACATCAAAGGCAACCTATTAGCTTATGCTAAAATGTACCCAACACTTCCACTGCATCCTACTAGAAAATCCTATGCTACAGGAAAAATATTCTGGCAATGCCTTAATGACGCTAATTGGCTCGTATATGTGAGCCAGGCTTATGATGCAGTATATAATTATCTTTCACTAGAAGAAAGAGAACTCATAGAGAAGGATTTATTCAGACCTTATGCTGATTTTCTGTCCTTAGAGAATCCTAAGTTTTTTAATAGAATACATAACCATAGCACCTGGGCAAATGCTGCCGTTGGCATGATAGGACTTGCTATGGATGATAAAGAATTAATAGATAGGGCACTGTATGGCTTGCCTATCAAAAAGGGAGACGCGTTAGAAAAGGATAACGATGGTGGTTTTATCTACGAGAAAGGCGTCGCCAAGGCAGGATTTCTAGCACAGCTAGATGGGTCATTTGCACCCGATGGTTACTTTACAGAAGGACCTTACTATCTCCGTTATGCCATCTTTCCATTTCTCATTTTTAGCAAAGCTCTGGCTAACAAAAAACCAGATTTGGATATCATGAATTATCGAGATGGTATTATGACAAAAGCAATCTATGCCTTGCTT
>CAYNJK010000028.1:9426-15182 GCA_964397575.1 uncultured Saprospiraceae bacterium | reverse complement strand
ATTCATGTGTAGCCAATCTACTTTTCTAAAGAGATTTAGGTCGTGGCGAGTGATGTCAAGGTGCTTAGCCAGATCCCACTCTTTAGTAATCTTATTTTGCTTTTTATCCCACAAAGCTATCCAGTCGTTGTCTGATTTAATGGTTTGGCCATCTAGAACCATTTTGGAATCTCTTTTGCCTACTGCAAGCAGGTAATCGCCATTTGGTAATACAGCAATGTCATGATGAATGCCATAGTTATCAGGTATTTCTGATTTTTTGGCGATCCTTCCTAGCATATCGAATTCGTAGATAACATGTCTGCCGGCCATCATTATTCTTCCGTTGTCCAGCTGCTGGAATGGTCCAGCCATTCTTTCATTGAATGAGAGATCTAGCATCCATCGTACTTGACCTTGATCATCGAAAATAAATGGACAGGAGTGATACCTCCCTCCTTGTGCAAAGTGAAAATCTACAGCATGCAGCCCTTCACTCATTTTATCCCTTTCGAGCTTTGTGATTTCTATCTTAGGAAAGCCTGTGGGCAATGGAGCAGTCTTGATTGTGACAGTGTCATGTATCATGCCAGTTGCATGCTTTAAGTGGATGACAACTTTATTTGCCCTGCCAGGATATAAACCTAATACTGGAATGTCCATTGTCTTGGCTTCAACATCAAACCTCTGATGCACCTCTGATTCTCCCAAGACTGTATAGGCAGGGCTGAAAGGAGAGTCGGCAGTAATGGTGATAATTGCAGATAGTGGATTGATCTTAGAAGGATTGAGCTCAATAGAAGTCGTATATTCTGGAACCCCTGTACTACATGCATATACTACTACTGAAATAATAACTAAACCTATAAGTCGATATACTGTCATTCCTACTTTGTGTGAGAATCTAAATTCGTGGAGCAAACTACAGTAAAATATTAATTTGATTGCAGTTTTATTCTACTTTTTGGTAATTCTAGCTAATGTTAGTCTCAGGCAATTTTATCTTTGAATTCCGGAAAAAATTATAAAGTAGAATGGAAAATTTCTTTTCTGTAAAGACTGGTTGCTAGAAAATGATAAGAACTAAGAATATAATAACGCTAATTGTTTTGGTGACAATCTTTGTGTCTTGTAAAAGTGATACAAGTGATAATAAAAACAAAGACGCTGCTGCTGTTGCGCCAGATACCTCTAAGCCTGTCAAATATAATTCGGAGGAGTATGGAAGAAAAATGAAAGTGCTCGAGACCGAGGTGAGTATTCCAAAGAAATCAGAATGGAAGCTAGAGGCAGAACTTAATATTCCAAACTTAACTCCCAATGGGGTCACTGCTTTTAAAGAGTATATTTTTGTTTCAGATACTGCTCAAAGTATAGTGCTTAGGGCTACTCCAGAGGATGGGGTTATAGATACCATATTAACTGACTCCAAGGTCTTATTTATGAATCAAAGAAGAGCTAAAGTTCTTATGCCACTTTTTGATCATGATTCCATCTTTGTTTATCGTGGTGATGTGAGACCTATTTACAAATTAGAAATAGAAGAACAGCTGAATAATCCGACTGCTTTTGATGGATTACGATTAGATAATTACTACATAGTAGATCAGGGTTTGCATAGGATAGTCAGAAACAAAGAAAATAGTTATTCTTTTATAGGTGGTGAAGGGGTAGACGATGGAGAACTTAATAATCCTTCGTCAGTTATTGTGGCTGCAGGTAAATTGCATGTATCAGATACTGGCAATAACAGGATGCAAATTTTCAGTATTGAAGGTGAGTTTGAAAGTACTTATGCTGATGCATCCTTCAAAGGACCTAGTGGATTGGCAACTGACGGAAAACATGTTTTTGTCAGCGACCAGCAAGCAGGTGCAGTATATTTGTTTTCTAATTTCGGCAAACTTATATACAAGCTTACAGAAAACATCGGTGCTCCTACAGATGTCTTTTTTGAAAAGGGTAAGCTCTATGTATCAGACAAAATAGGATCTACAGTAAAAATATTCTCAAATCCGTCTTATTCTGAAGACTTGTAAATTCCTAAAGGCTCATTATTATTTGCAATTAGAATAAGTTGTCCATTTTGGTGATTAAGCTGTCTTACTTTTTTTGCATCACCGGGATTAAATAGTCCTGACTCTTTTACACTTAGGGCTTTGAAACCAGATTCTTTATTTAGTAACACCAAGCCGTTCCCGGCATCTAATCGAGGTGTTTCGTACTCAGTATTGTAGTCATTTCCTACTAATAATAAATCTGCTTTGCCATCTTTGTCATAATCATGGACAAGAAGATCATTGATAGGTGATGACTGAGCAAGCGGGGGTAATTTCTTGTAAGAAAATTTACCATTATCATTAATAAGTAAATAAGAATAGAAATCCACAGCTTTGAGTTGGATGCCGTTTTCTATTTTATCTTCCCCTAAAATATCTCCGATGCTAGCAGAAGCAAAATCATTATAAGTCTTGAACTTCTCACTGATAAATGGCATTTGTTCACTAGAGCATTCTCGACCTCTTGCAGGGACTATGTTGCCATTGTAATCTTTGGCAAGTACACAATCTAGTGTGCCATTATTGTCATAATCATTAGAAAACAAATACAGTGGATGATCGGCTGAAGCTTTCTGCTTGAAGTTCTTTCCGACATTACCCGCAACCAGATCCAGATCACCGTCATTGTCTACATCTAAGGCTTGTAGTGATCGCCACCATCCTTCTTTATTGGTCGTGCCCCAGGAGGAAGAAGATTTTTTGTAGGTATTATCACTATAGATATAGACATTGATGTTTTGCCACTCGCCGGCAGTGACCAGATCTTTCTGATTGTCTCCATTAAGATCTATCCAACATGCTGCTCTAAGTAAACCATGTTCTTCATTGAGGTCAGGGATGAGTTGTTCTGTGACATCGACATAGGCTTTACCGTTATAATCGAGAACTACAGATTTTTCCGTAAGTGGGTATTTTCCAGGCTGAGCTGCACCTAGAATTAGTATTTCTTTCTCAGGGTCATTATCTATATTTTCTGCAATGATGTCATATGACGCAGATAAAGTAATTGGCAGTACATTGGCTATTCTGAAGAATTCTCCTTTGCCATTGTTTGCATAGAATCTATCTTGAAGCCAATCTTCGGCACCTAACATGTCACCACTCCCACCGCTTAAGATTATTAAGTCTTTGGTCCCATCTTGGTTGGGATCTACAAATATGGCAGACACATCTTCACTTGCTCTTTCGTTGGCCCATGGCTGGGATTCTGCTTTTTTGAAGTTGCCAGAAGGAGTTTGTAAATAAAGTTCTCCTGACTGTCCTTTGGCTCCTCCAGTATAAAAATCTTCGAGGCCGTCACCATTTACATCTGCAGTAGCTATTGCAGGGCCAAACGATGTTTGTTTCTGTGGCAATAATATCTCTGTTTCGAAATCATCAAAGTAATTTTCTTTGTGGGCATAATTTATACCCAAGTCATTAGCTGTCATTGGTTTCAATAATCCAGAATCTGAATTCTGTTGCGCTAAAAATTTTCCTCCACTCTGATAACTTACTTTCAAATGCTGGTTTGCATCTACATTGTTCATAACCTGCTCATTGCCATCAGGCCATATAACTGTGACTGATTTTATTTTTTTTTCTTGGCCTATACCGAATACTAATACCTCTTCAAGGCAAGATTCATAACCTCTCACAAAAAAATATTCTTGCAACTGTGTATTTTGTTCTGTTTCTACATACACCTTACTACCCAAGGTCAGTGCTGCATTTTTTCCCGTAAGTGAAATCTTGATATAGTTTCTGCCAGATTTTTCTACAGCAGTATTTTTTAATAACGAGACCTCCTGGTCTATATTACTGACGATGATATCCAGGTCACCATCATTGTCGAAATCGGCTAAGGCTGCTCCACTAGAAAAGGTTGCTACTTCCGGATGTAAAAAGTCAGAGTTCTCATCATCAAAATGTAGGTTGCCATCATTGACATACAACTTGTTTTTGAGCTTTATTTCAGGCATGAGTTTGTAGACTTCTTCTCGATATTTTAGCGGAATGGTGTTATTGTTTTTAGCTCTGATTTCTTTCATTCTATTTCTGAAATCATTGTCTCTGGAATATCGACGAAAGCCATTGGTGACATAAAAATCTTTGTGTCCATCTAAATTAAAATCAGAAAATAAAGCTGCCCAACTCCAGTCTGATTTTAGAACACCAGCAAGAGCTGCTATATTGGAAAAAGTATTGTTGCCGTTGTTAAGTTGAAGACTGTTAAACATATATTGATACTGGTAGCCTAGTTCAAAGAAATAGTACTTAAATAGATCGGTGTCCATGCCAGCCATCAGCGTCTTGTCTCTAAAATGATCTTCGGCCGCCATGTCTACTACGCCTATATCCACTAGTCCATCATTATTGATATCAGCAATATCACAGCCCATACCGAAGTAGGAAATTTGTCTTGTGTATTCCTTGATAGATTCTTTGAAAGTGCCATCCTTCTGATTGATGTAAAGAAAATCAGGAACTGTATAATCATTGGCAACATATATGTCAGGCCAGTTATCCCCATTGATATCTGAAATAGCTAAGCCTAAGCCATAGCCATAATTAAGACAGCCAGCTTCCTTTGTGACATCTTTAAATTTTAGATTTCCGACATTTTCGAAAAGGCGCCCACTGGCTGCTCTCATATTGGCTTCGTCTTCTAGCTCCTTGTAGATGGTTGCCAGTACAACCCCAACATACTTTGACTCATCTAGAACATAACAATCGAGGTCTCCGTCCTTATCATAGTCAAAAAAGGCAGCTTGAGTAGAGTAATTCTCATCATCTAGTCCCATTTCTGCTGCAGATTCTGTAAAGGTCAGATCGCCATTATTAATGTAGAAAAGATTTTTTCTATCTGCGGGATCATAAGGACCTTGCTGACAAACATATATGTCTTTGTACCCGTCCTCGTTTATATCGACTATAGATACACCTGCAGCCCAGACCTTATTTTTATTGATACCCGATTCCGGACCTAAAGCTTCAAATTTCCAATCACCTTTATTTATATACAAGGCATTTGGTACCTCATTACCAGCAAAGAATATATCTACGAGTCCGTCATTATTGAAATCTGCTACACCTACACCTGCTCCATTGAAATAATGTTGGAATGAAAGCACATTTTTGTCTGAAAGTGGATTGTCTTCGAGCTTGTTGATAAAGTCTATTCCGGATGTACTAGAAGGAATTTCCACCAGCCCAGAGGGCTGCCCATTAGTTTTTTTACTTGTGGTACTTGTTTTTTTAGTGTCCTCTGAGCAGGAAATAAGAACAAATAAGCAAAATAGAATATATGTAATTTTCTGAGAGACCATCGACTATGAAATTTTATCAACGAAGGATAAATATAGCATTACCAAAATCAAATCAAAGGTATCGAAATAGCAAACTTGCATCTATTTTTCGGATTAAAGTCTTCTTTACATCAAGGGTAAAAATGATTCTTAATGGTCTTTTTGTAAGATGGACTTTCACATGTGATATGGGTACTGTAATTGATTATATTAGCAACCGATATTAATAAAGGAATGATTAAAGAAAACTATATTCTTAATAGGGTGAGCATAGTCTTACTACTAGATAAACTCTATCTTAATAAGGGCGATTTTAAGTTTGAAGATATCAGTAGGTCCGCGGGCATAGATAAGTTTCCAGGCTAATGTCAGGCAAATGGTAAAAGTGTCCTCTACTAAAGGAGATCAGCTTATTGTTGCAAATAATAAT
>CAYNJK010000028.1:0-9326 GCA_964397575.1 uncultured Saprospiraceae bacterium | reverse complement strand
ATCCCATTTACTGCTCAAAGCCTTGCGGTCTTTGTCATTGCTGCTTTGGTACGGCCTAGAGAGTTCTTATTGATTATAACTGCTTATTTGTTTCTTGGAATTGTAGGCTTTCCTGTTTTTGCTGAAGGAACTGCTGGATGGGAGAAGATCATAGGGGGCAGTGGAGGCTTTCTTTATGGCTTTTTGTTTTCTGGCCTGGTCATTTCTTATCTAGTAGATAGAGAAAGTAAGAACAGCTTTTGGTCTATGATACTGACTATGATTATAGGTACAATAGTGCTTTTCACCTTCGGACTGGGGCATCTTACGATGAAATATGGACTTGTAAAAGCGATAGAATATGGCCTGACTCCCTTCTGGATGATGGCGCTAGTAAAAGCAGGACTAGCTGGAATACTGGTTTTTTACTATAAACGACTCCGATTAAGTAAGAATAAAGCTTAAATCACTTCACATTAGATATAGTTATATATAGTTTTGCCAGATAATCAATAATTTACTTGTGGGAGCTCTAATATTCTGGTTTTCGATTTCAATAGCATTTTCATTTTTGTGTTCTATTCTAGAAGCAGCACTACTTAGTGTTACTCCTTCTTACGTGACTCAGGAAGCGCAAAAAGGTACGGCTACAGGAAAGCTTTTAGAAGAGTATAAAAAAGATATAGATAAGCCACTTTCGGCGATTTTGACACTTAATACTGTGGCTCATACTGCTGGGGCAATAGGTGTCGGTGCCGCAGCCGCAAAATTATGGGGCGCTGATTTCCTTGCAACAGTGGTTACGCCTGTGGCCATGACCTTACTTATATTGATACTTTCAGAAATTATACCCAAAACAATAGGTGCAAATAACTGGAAAGGTCTAGCCCCATTCACCACAAAAACACTAAAGATTCTTATTACTGTACTAGCACCATTAGTATGGTTATGCCAACTGACTACTAAGTTCTTAAAGAAAGACAAAAGTAAATCTGTACTCAGTAGAGCAGATTTTGCTGCCATGACCCAGGTGGGTGCATCGAGTGGTGCAATAGCTGCACAAGAATCAGAAATAATTACCAATCTACTCAACTTCGAAAAAATGTCTGTCAGAGATATTATGACACCAAGAACGGTGGCTTACATGGTAGACCAAGAAATGACTGTGGACGAATTTGTAAAATCCAATCCTTCTAAAATATACTCTAGAATTCCTGTCTATCAAGGAGATAAGGACAATATCGTAGGCACTGTTCTGAAGGACGATATACTTGCTTGTGTTGCAGAGAAAGGGAGTCAGGAAAAGATAAAAGACCTCATGCTGGAAGCTAACCATATCAAAGACACAACGCCACTTCCGGAATTATTCAAAAATCTGACAAAGAAGAAACAACACTTATCACTAGTAAAGGATGAATATGGCAGTGTTGTAGGACTTGTAACTATGGAAGACATGTTCGAGACGCTGCTTGGACAAGAAATATTAGACGAGTCTGATCAGGTTGTAGATCTTCAAGATTATGCTCGTCAGAAATACGGTGACGAAGGATAGGTTTTATTTCGTTTTGACAAATCTGAGTTTACTGATGATTTCCTCAGCCCAGTAGACGACTAATAACATGGCTACTGCAGAGCCATAAAATAAGATACCTTGATTGGGTAGGCTTATTCCGTTGAGAAGTTCTGAGAAATCTAAGGAAGGCAATAAGCTATCGAGATTACGCTGAAAGCTAGATTTTTCTGCCACCACTGCTGTCGATGACAGACCTGCCAGAGTGAGCGCCAGTGACAATATCAGACCAGCGGCTGCCAATAATTTAATTTTGCCAAACGTCGCTGGCTTTGAGGCTTGGATAGTTTCATGTTTTAGGCTGACCATGACATTAGACAAGATGTGATCTGGTGCCGTTGTCGGTTCCATATTTTGTAAGGAGCTATGAAGTTGTGCTTGTTCTTCATAGAGCTTTTTAAAAGAGACATCTGTAAGCAGTCTCTTTTCTATTTTGGTACTTCGTGCAGAACTGAGCTCTCCATCCAAGTACTCCCATATTAATTTTTCATCTCTCTCCATCGCGACTAATTTATATAAATTTTGAGATCCTTGTATTGTTCATTAATGATAGTTGCCAGTTTTTTGCGGGCTCTGAATAGAATTACTTTCACATTAGACAATTGCATGTCGGTGTTTTCTGCAAGTTCCTTGATGGACAATTCTTCAAGATAGAACATCGTAATCAGACCAGCTTCTTTGGGGTTTAACTGACTGATGGCAGCTCTGAGTTGCTGTTGTAATTCAGTTTGTTCGTAATCGTAATCTGATGTAGTTTCATCAGCCAGACTGTAACTGACCTCATTTAGGTCTATAGTCTGTTTTCTCTTTCTGAGAGTATCTAGGCATGTTCTGTAGGCTATTTTATACAGCCAAGAGCTAAACTTAGATTGCTCCTTATAATTGTTTAACTTTTTATATGCTTTTATAAAAGTGTCTTGAGTAGCTTCCTGAGCATCAGCATTAGACTTAAGCATTTTGAGACAGACCGTGTACATATAATTCTGATACTTGGAGACCAGTTGCCCGTAGGCAGATTGGTCACCTTTCAGAGTATTTTGTATGAGTTGTGTATCAGTCAGCATTAAGTTTTTTGCTTGGTAACCTTAATACGCAGCAAGTTCTGATCAGGTTACAGATTAAGATAGCCAATTTTATAGAAAAGAATGGAAAGTCATTATTTGCTTTTAAGCTGGCAGAAAATCTTTTTTACTGATTTTGTAACCAGAATCATAAAGCCTGCGTCTAAGCAGCAAAAATTATAATTATGCATACACCTCCTGTTATAGCCTTGTTAGGCACTTTTGGTACACTAGTAACTTTCATTTATATGAGATATAAATCTCGACATACAGAAAGAATGGCACTCATAGAAAGCGGACAATCTGCAGATATCCTAAATGAAAAAACTCTTAGTTCTGGAGAGGGTGGTCTGAAAACAGGCTTGTTTCTTATCGGTGGTGGCTTAGGCTTCTTTATTGGTAAAGTTGTAGAAACGGCTTTGCACTGGGAAGAGGGTTCTGGCATATTCCCCTTGGCTCTAGTGGGCGCGGGTATAGGTCTGGTTATTTTCTATAACATAGTCAGACGGAATAAACTGAACGACGGCTTTTAGGAATGGGATGGTTGTTATAAGTATGCCGCAACGTAATACCCCTCCTGACAACCCACAGATGAATACCATCTATCTAGATGATGGGACCAACAGGCAGGATGCCGCTCCTGGCTTCAGGTTTTATGATGGTGCGGTATGGATAGATTTGGGTGGCGCATAGGCTCACAGCCTTAGATTATCCTAGCTTTAATTCTCCTTTACCAGCCTTGGCGCTGTCTTAATTGTTCTATCTGATGCAGATGATGCTTGGAATGCCAGCCATATAATGCAGACATAAAATCTAAGCTCAGATTTCTTTCCCACTCTGGGTGAAACAAGGTTCTATTGTAATCTTCAGGAGACATGTGCTTGAGTACTGTTGCAAGCCTTTCGTGTACACCTGTAAGAATACCCAGCGAGGAATTTATGGGGTAAGTGGCATCTATGCCTTTGGCCCAGGCATCCTGATCATAGGCTTTGATACGCGGATTGTCTTCTGTAAGTGCCAGTTTAAATCTGATAAAACTGTTCATGTGACTGTCTGCTAGATGGTGCACAATCTGCTTGATATTCCAGCCACCTTCTCTGTAAGGTGTGGTAAGCTGGCTTTCTTCCAGACCTGCTGTGGCAGCAATTAATTTTTCTGGCATTTGTGCTATTGCTTGCAGACTTTGTTCCCGTATCTCTGAGTTATAAGTCTCCGGTACAATAAATTTACCGATCGGGTATCTTAACGCTTCTAGATTTTCTTGGTCCATGTTGATGATTTATTAGCTAAATAGCTTCCGCTAAATTGTAACAATTAGAGGGAATATCACATCTTAGTTTTGGTTTTCTTTTTCTTAGATCAATCTTAGCTATGCGTATTGCCATTTCTCTTCTTATTGTAGCACTTCTCGGCTTAGCCACCTGGAAAGGTGTAGAGCTCTACAAACTGACTAATAAAGTCAATGAATACAAATATGATTTCTCTGAGATCAATAAGATTAACTATGGTCTATTTAACATAGACATCTGGAAAGAAAAAATATTCTCTGTTATAGAGAAGAAAGCTGGTGATTTTGAATTTGATGCTAATTCTCTGAAGTCTTTCCAGACACAAATAGAAGACTACCTCTATTCTATGCATAAGGAATACATAGAATCAGGCAAGCTCTTGGAGCTCTTTATGGATAAGGACAGTCAGGACAATAAGATGGTCGGCATGTTTATGAATCTTTTTAAAGGCAATCTTGAAAAGACGGTTCAGAATCTTGATTTCAAAGAAAGGATACCAGGTATCTCAGCACAGTTGATGAAAGAATTTGAAAAGAAGATTCCTGAGATGAAAAAGCAGATAACTGCTCAGGTGAGTAATATGCTTATGGAAGAATCCACCTCAGTCTTGGGAGACCGAAGAGCAGCTATCTATAGTAAATATGATGTGGAAACCTTGGAAGACACAAATTCTGCCATTGAGCAACTTGTCTTTGATTTAGAGGCCCATATTAGTACACTTATCAAGTACATTTTGGGAGCTTTACTAGTGGCAATTCTTCTTATTCTACTTTGTACAAAATATCTGAGCTTTGAGTATGCGATGGTCTGGTTGACACTGAGTTGCGTTGTGTTTTTATCTTTAGGGCTGGCATTGCCTATGATAGATTTGGATGCAAGATTGTCAGATGTAGATCTTAAGCTGATGGGAGAAGCCATTCATTTTGACGAGCAAGTGATGTATTTCCAGAGCAAAAGTATTATAGATGTTACCAGAACTTTGCTAGAGGGTAGAGGTGTAGATTTGAAAATCGTTGGATTTCTGATCTTGCTGTTTAGTATCATTTTACCATTTCTGAAATTGATTTTGACAACCTATTATTTGTTTGTAGAGAAAGCCAAGAAAAGCAAATTTGTTAAGACAGTAATTTTCTACTTAGGCAAATGGAGCATGGCAGATGTCTTTGTTGTCGCTATTTTTATGGCCTATATCGGTTTTTATGGTTTGCTCAATTCTCAATTAGCAGGCATGGCCAGCGCCACCGATACAGTCGTCATAGAAACTGTCAACTATTCTAAGTTGTCACCGGGAATTATATTTTTTACTCTTTACTGCCTTTTTTCCATACTAATGAGTACGCTGATACATAGGCAGATGAGTAAGAAAAACCTAGACTATGCCTAATTGGAAGGCAATCAGGCCACCTAAGAGCAGAATAAATAAAAACTCCTTGTAGATCTTATTGTCTTTGCTCTCCATATAGAGGCCACCTATGATAGCAACAGGAATAGAAGCAACCATTAGGTGACTATCCGAGACTTGACTCGTAAAGAATAAGCTGAAAAGAGTAAGGAAAAGCATCCAATATGACAATTCTATTTTTTTAATTGCATCAAATTTTTTCTTTTTCATTGCATTGGCACTGTAGAACAGTAAAGTAACAATGAGCAACAGCACAATACCCACTTTTAGGAAAACGAGCCCAAGGCTTACACCTGACCAGGGCAAATTAAGATTGTTACTAAAGTGCTCTAAGGGTAGAGCTAGGCTGCCTGTATAAAAAAAGTATACAGCGGCAAAGTAGAGTGGTGCCATACATCCCAGAGACAATTGCAAAACCTCCTTTAGTGATAAGTTCCTTAGACTCACCAGCCCTAAGACTAGCAGAATGAGAAATACAAAGTAAGGTGGGTAGATTAGCATGGCTATAGTCATATACAAACCACTATTAAAGATAGAAGCAATAGGCAGATGCCTTTTGTAGATTCTAAATAAACTGCCTATCGAAAGCATTGCAAAAAGATTGGCCAGCAGTGCTGGGTGAAAAATCACAGGCTCCAGAGAAGTAACAGCATAGAGCACAAAGATGGCCGCTGGAATGGTACTCAAGGCACGGCTTAGTTTGTGCTTGATGACCAGATGATTTAGATAAAGTGCTTGCACGATGATAAGTATGGCAGAGAAAATCACTAAGAAGATATTCTGCGGAATAAAACCCAATAGTGAAGCAGTAAAATCTGAGGGCCACACGACCTCCATTGCTTGATAATCAATGAAATAATAGACGTGTAGCAAAAAGCAGAATAAGGCTACAGTAATGAGATTGGTGATAAGGTTTCTGCGAAAAAGGCCTAGCAAAGCGTAAATAATTGATAATCAATCTAATAACGCTAAGATACTAAATAGTATCGAGACCACTCATGACAAAGGTTTTACATTATTATGACACTATTAGCTGGCCTGAAAGTTATTTTTACAGCAATGTCTTTACTGTCCAATTATAAAGTGCTCACCATAACACATCACAACCTCAATGTGAATGAGATTAGCCACTTTTTCTTGCAGAAAAATGATGACCAAAACTCCCAATCTGAAAAACTCCAAAAGCTAAAAGATAGTTTTCAGATAGAAGAGTGCTTGTATCTGGAAACTTGTAACAGAGTGACCTTTCTCCTCTTCTCTGATGTGGTAGTTAACACAGAATTTCTAAGAGCTTTCTTTCTTAAGGTAAACCCTAAACTTGCTGCTACAACTTTATATAGCATAGAAAAATTTGTATCCGTTTATGAAGGGGAGTCTGCAGTAAGACATGTATTTGAGATGGCATCATCTATGGATTCTCTAGTCATAGGCGAACGAGAAATATTCAGACAATTCAGAGTCGCGTATGAGAAGTGTCAGGCAGGTGGTCTTACTTCTGATTATCTAAGAATATTGGAAAAGGCGACTGTCACTACAGCTAAGGAAGTCTATCACAGTACTAAGATTGGAGAAAAAGCACTTTCTATAGTTTCATTGGCTATAAATGCTTTGCTAAAGAATCAGGTCAGCAGAGACTCTAGGATTTTGTTGGTAGGCGCAGGAGAGACCAATTCTCTTGTGGGTAAGTTTTTAAAGAAATATCAGTTTAGAAATATTAAGATCTACAACAGAAGCTTGCACAATGCAGCTGAGTTGTCTAATGAGTTGAATGCTGAGTCTTATCATATTCAGGATCTCAATAAGATACAGGCAGAATTTGATATTGTCATTATCTGTACATCAGCTAATGAGGTAATTATAGATAGGAAACTATACAAGGAGATGTTAGGTGATGATTCCTCCAAGAAGACCATCATCGATCTTGCTGTGCCACGGAACGTTTCTGAAGAAGTTGTGGAAAGCAATGCAGTCCATTACATAGATATAGAAGGTCTTAGAAAATTATCAGAAGCCAATCTACAGTTCAGAAAGAAAGAAGTAGAAAAAGCACATCCTATAATCAATAAGAACCTAATTGGATTTAAGCAATTATTTGATAGGCGTCAGATAGAAAAAGCCATGTCGGAGGTTCCTGTCCAAATTGCTGCTATAAAGGACAGAGCGCTGTCTTCTGTGTACAAAAATAGAATCGAAGAGCTAGACGAAAACTCTAAAGAACTGTTGCTGGAAATGATGGACTACATGGAGAAAAAATGTGTCTCAGTACCCATGAAGCTGGCAAAAAAATCAGTATAACTCCATTCCTTTGTTCCGCACTTATTGGCTAAGCTAGCTGGCACATCTTATACACTTGGTACTTTCAGGCATGAACATAAGTCGCTTTGGATTGATTGGTTTTTTGCAATTCAGGCATAAGCCGAAACCTTCATTAGCTATCTGGGTTAGGGCAAACTTCAGTTTGTTGCGCTTAGAAACTTTGTTGCGCAGAGAGGCTTCCATGACACTTTTATTATTTATAGCATCCATGCGGCTTATTCTACCTAGAGAATTTTCCGGCTTCACTGGCTGAACCATTTTTTCGGTTTCAGCTATGTCGTTCTCATATTTGAGTATAAGAGCTTCTATTTTCTGTCGTAATTCTTCCTTGTCTTCTTTGGTCATCTATGTTTATATCTTGATGAAAATTTGTGAAAGCATTGCTTTCTTGACTTGGACTTTTAAGACGTAAAGTCCTTCCAATAAGTCACTGGTGTCTAGTGTATGTATTCCAGATTTTAATGTTTGTGAAGTTATAGAAACACCATGAGCACTGATGATTTCTATGTCTATGTGTCTGTCTGACTCTACTATTAACTGGTTGTGGAAAGGGTTGGGAAATATTTTGGTTCCTAAATCTAGGTCTTCAGTGCTATCTGACTTAAGGAGCTCGACTATATTGGATTGTACTATTTCAATGGCATTATTCGTACAGGTAGAACTGCCAGTAAGTTCCAGTTGGTAATAGGCATCTCCAATGAGTGGGTCGAGGTCAGTATAACTCAGTGTAGATACTAGGACTGTATCATAAGGTACAAGCGCATCAGGGCTGCTACCTCTAAGTATTCTTAGTTCATTGGAGTTTATTCCTACTGGACTTTGCCACCGTAGAATGATATCGTCACCTCCTCGTGTGCTTTGCAGATGCAGTGTTTTTTTGACATTGCTAAACTGAGAGAGATTACCACAAAAATCTCTAGCCGCCAGGGCATAGGTATATGCTTCTTCTGTAGGATCAGCTGTGCTATCCTGATATTGGTTGGCTGTAACATTTTCTACAATACCAACAGAATCTAGATTGATAGAAGAATCTGCTTGTCTGAGAACCACATAATGAGAAATATTACTGGACAAAGGTGGAGTGATCCAGCTTAGTATATTTTGACCTATAGTGTTATCGTATGTAACCTGACAGAGAGAGGGCATAGCTGGCTCTATTAGATTTTCTATTTGCTGAGTGAAATAGCATCCCTCATCATCTCTCACTTCCAGAGTAATGGTACTTCCATCTGCAGTAACTTCTATAGTGGGGCTGTCTATGGATAGACCATTAGTTAGCCAGTTATATTCTGAGTAACTACGATTTGTACTTAGTTGTATGGTTTCTCCAAAGCAGAAAGGCTGCTGGTTATTTGCTACGATGAGATCACGTTCTTCAGCTCCAAAATCTATGACAAAATCTTGAGTGGTATTGCAACCAGAATTTGAGATTGCATTTAGCCTCAGAGATAGAGTCCTACCAAAGTCAGAATCAGAAAAATCTAGAGAAGTAGAACGACCTGTGGCGATAATTCTTTCCGAGTTACCCTCTAAAATTGACCATATGTAGGCATCAAATCCTTCTAGCGCTTCTAAATCTACGATACTACAAAAGTTTTGAGTAAGATCTGTTTTTACAATTTCAGAATCAAATCCTTCAGTTACAGGTTCTATGATGATTTCTTGTTCGAAGACGCAGCCGTCTCCATCCACTTTTGTTCCTGAAACTA
>CAYNJK010000027.1:0-15574 GCA_964397575.1 uncultured Saprospiraceae bacterium | reverse complement strand
CTATCCTGCAGACACAATCCACAGTAAAATCTGCCTGCCCACAACTAGCAAAACAACTCGTTGTCTCTGAGGCCACAAAGTCTACAAAGGACCCCTCCAGATCTGAGACAATTGAGAGTAGCTGATTAGAGTTCGCAATAAAAGATTGTATCTGGTAGTCACCATTATCTAATTCAGTAAATAGGCCTGTATAATTAAAATCGACATCTACTCCAGTATCATCCAATAAGAAATAGACAACACTATACTCGCTAGCATCATAAGAACCAGGTTCCACCTGAGCCAGAATATGACCCATTACTGGACCTTCACAATCACAAGCTGCACCACTTACTGCAGGATATCCACAGACTATTTCTGAAACTAATATACTGCCATCACATGCCTCACCAACATTAGAATAAGTCAACACAGTATTTACATTTCCAGTACCACTATGTGTAAAAGGACCAATTCTATAACTACCGGCACTATCATAAATATAGCTTTCATTTCCTACACGTACTTCTACTGAATTATCCATATCAGTATCTGTTCCAAAAGAAGAAAGAACTAGGTTGATATAAAACTCGTCTTGTTCTGCCACATTCCCTTCTGCATCTGCACATGTAGCAACCGCCGTTAGTTGAGGTATACTACAGGGCTGTGGGCAGTCAGGGATTTCAAACATGGCTTCTATAAAACATACTGCATTCTCAGCATCAGCAATTGTCACTGTACCGAATCCGTTGCCATTACCTACAAAAGAAGAGTGACTTAATTCTACACAGCCCGAAGTTGCACTTTGATCCATAAAGGTTATGCCATTAACGGTAAGATCTACCATATCATTAGATACTGGAAAGTTCCGATCAAAACAAAATTCTATGCTATAGTTGCCATCTATCCTGCAGGAAGTTGTAGCGCTGTTAAATACAATGGCGCAGAGATCAGACTCCTGAATCAGTCCAAAATCTATGGTGTTATCAGTATTATTATTGAGGGTCATGGTTTGTATTCCAGGATCGTTTGAAACTTCACCATTAAGACTCAGTTCAAAAGGATGAGAGCTAATCACTCCATCCGGAATCATATCACCATTATTATCTTGTTGTGTTCCATTATCATCATTATCGACATTGTCATCTTGGCGATTAGTTGTTGTGGAAGATACAGGATAGTTTGATGGAGGATCTAATTGGATAAAGTATAGTCCTGCTTCGAGTCCTTCAAAGACATATTCTCCATTTGCATCTGTCGTCGTAGTTTGAAGTAAGACACCATTTATATAGAACAAGCGCAAAGTCACAGTTTCGCCAAGGGAGCCTAGGTTTGGCTCTCCGGCGTCTCTTATTCCGTTATTATTTGCATCATAAAAAACTAAGGAGCCAACAGCAAGTGAAGTAGGATCGGCATTTGAGCAAGGTTCAGGGGCCGTTCCCTCTACTAAGGGCCCTATAGTACAATCAGCATCACTGAATGAAGCTATAAAACTGAAAGGTGCTCCATCGGCTGGCAACTGTACAGCATCAAAGGTATGCGCCTCATCGCTGTCTAAATTACTTGCCGCTACGACCAAATCAGGCAGGCCATTTAGTAACTCCAATGTCAATGTGCCAGTACCAGGCGCATTACTGTAGTGTACAGTTACATCTAAAAGAAAACTATCGTTGGAGCCATCGTTATCATCATTTATGTTCGAACAAGGCTCCACCACGCTGGTACTTACAAATAGTATTTCGCACATCGCATTAGAAGCAAGAGCTAATGAATCTTGTGTATTTACTACGCAGGTAGAATTATATGGGCCACTATACCCCATGCCTAGGGTACAAATCAATTGCAAGCCAACCAAACATAATAAAGAGGCATTACAACGTTTTATAATTTTTCTGTTCATCTTTCAGATTTAATTCTGATAAATTTTGTTGTTCTATCAGATTGATTAATTACCATCCCAAGGAAAGTTTGCATTGCAATTACAATCTTCACAAGCACCCCAGGAGAAGGGTCCCGAAAATGTAGTACATTCATTAATAATAGGTCCCAATGGATGAGTAGTCATATTATTCTGTGTCCATGCACCATCTTCAAACTGATACTGAACTCTGATACAGATATCATCTCTTCGTTCTGAGAGTGAAAGACAGGTGCCATCCTGAATGAGTTCACCGTTGTCACAATCTACAAAGGCAACTAGTGTATTACTTTGGACAGGTTGTGACCATTGTGCATAATCATTTGAGAAATCATTATAGGTCTCTTCCAGATCGACACAATAAGTAGTACATTCTATAGTGTCTATAACAAGTGAGGGCTGAGCTGTAAGAACTGTGACCTCTGGAATAGTGTCACAATAATTCGGACCACTAGGTCTCCAGTCATCCTCATGATTATGGTAACCAGGAATTCTGATACACTGAGACGATGTTGCTGGTGGGCTTGTAGAATTGTCACCATAGAGTTCTACGACTTCTTCATCTGTACGCCAATCCCAAGTCCACTCATAAGAAGATGGCTCACAATCTAATGGCGTATTACATGTTGTAAGTTGACAATCCCACAAGTAAAGAGTGGTAGGTGTTTTATCTTCATCTCCTACGATATCAATGCAAAGCTGCTGCGCAATTCTACAATCACATATGGCATCCTGAAAGTCATATTCATTACAATAATATCCGTCTCCTCTATCAGTCCAACTTCTGACAGCATCTTCTGTGACAAGAAAATCTCCCAACCATGCTATACCATCACCGTTAGGATCATCTGCACTAAGCCTTGGATCCCAACCCAATGGGCCATCTAACTCTTCTACACAGACGACATGCTCATAAGTCTCTTGCTCCACAGCAGCAACCTCTATCGTTAGACATTTAGGTCCTTGCACAGGAAAACATTCATAGTCTATAAAATCTAAACAGATGTTATAACTGCCTTCTGTGGTAGGCACTTCCACCTGCTGGATTGTTTCCTCACTGTTATCCTCTTCCACTGGATTCCATTCGTAATTCATTCCCCATGACGCCGACCATTGGTAAGTGGCATCTAATACTGCATACTTATCACAAGGTCTATCGTTATTTGGAAAATTCCTGAAGTTACCCTGATGGCGTACGTCGAACTGAATCAATTCTCCAGGACAAACAAATATTCTATCCGCTGCATCGCATCTACCAGATAGGCTGGCATTTTGCTGCCCTTGAGAAAAGCTATCAGTTAATACTTCATTTCTACAGATACTATAAGCAGTTATATGATCTATATTATCTGGCATAACCCTATTTAGACCTTCTACTGTAACTTCATAGTCACATTCTGATCCATTACATCCATCCACAAACATGTAGTAGGTCTGGCCTATTTCAAAGTCTGCATCATAGGTTATCGTACCATTAGTATTACATTGTACATCAAAACCTAAACAAGGCTCGTCGTAGTCACAACTACTATATATTCCAGATTGTACCCCTGCGCCTACACAGTTAAAGATAAATACCTCTACCTCAGCCTGCTCACTACTTGCTACAAAAGCAAACCATGATATATTGTGTGGTACAAATCCTCCTGCATTACATAATAAGCCTGGCTGCGGAGGTCCCAAAACAGGACAGGTTGGATCTGCACAAGGTGGTGTACAAGACTGATAGCCTTCTGCCAATTGCACAGGGTCACAAA
This sequence comes from uncultured Saprospiraceae bacterium, assembly GCA_964397575.1. GTDB lineage: Bacteria > Bacteroidota > Bacteroidia > Chitinophagales > Saprospiraceae > RFSX01. The sequence goes on along the minus strand of CAYNJK010000027.1, from coordinate 11,920 downwards.
GCTTACAGCCTCCATCTTCTAATGGTATATCCGATTCCTGACAGGTCGCACAAAAAATATTTCCTGTCTCGCCACAACTTCCACACTGAATCGTAACTAACCAGCAATACTCTATACTCGCACCTGTACAATTATCAGTTAGTCTTACACATACCTCACTATCCCGCACAGCGTTTGTTTGTGAAGCCACCAGTTCAGCAGAAGGGAATTGATTATCTACAATTAATAATGCATCAGCACAAGGTACATGGCTGTAGTGCACAGATACATCGCAGCCTCCTTCGTAGTGGACGCCTTCTAGAACCTGCCAGTCCCACATCTCTAAAGCTGTGCCACCACTTACCATCCCTTCCCACATACAGCTACCTGAGGCAGGCATCATATCGAACTCACTGGTACAGTTGGCATCTGTGTACTGTATGGTGAAATCTCCAGGAGGCAAGAAATCCTCTGGTTGTCCTATCCAATCCAAGGTGCTGACTGTACTATCGTCAAATTCTGCGGCAACAGTACTACTTGTAAGCAGGAAAAAGCTTACAACCAAAACTAACAATTGCCAGTATTTTGGCAATTCTAGTCTGAGGACAGAATCAGGATAATGCGACGGTTTTGAAGTTAGCTGTGATTCGGTCTCACTAGATGGCAGCTTTATGAGCATAATCTTGAAGTTGGATAATTAATACCCATTAAGACCAAAATCCATGCTAAAACTGGTAGAAATCCAAAATGAAGGAAAAAGGGACCTTCAAGACTACATATTATAGATTAATATTGTATATAGAAATACTGATTATCAAACAATTATGTATATAAAAAGTACAATATGTTAAAAACTACTTTTATTCTAATGTTTCATATATCATAACGTTCAAAACTATAAATAGATGTTAATGAGTGATAAACGTATAACACTATAAATCAATATGAAAGCTCATCAAGAACTACTGAAGCACCCAAGTCTCGCCTTGATATTCATAACCTATTATGCCCACATTTCTTTGGAGGTAAATAACTAGCCTTTCCCTACTAGCGGCGCCTTCAGTAGAGATGACCTCATCGAAGGTAAGACCATTTAGTTGCACCGTTCGTAAGTTCATGAGCGGGAATCTTACGGATCCACTCCGGTCAAGAGAACCAGTATCATCATCAATGGTAAACCACAGCTGCTCATGATCACCGAGTAACAAATCTTCGTTCAATGAACTCCATATCCTAATTATATCCTCATGCGTAGCTGTGCTTAAGCTGATCGTAGGTCTTACAAAAGTATTGAAGCAATCCCTATCATCTCTTATTGAGATATCATTCTCTTGGACTATACTATAAGCTATGGTTTCATTAGAACCATTAACCATAGTTATATCTGTAGTGGTCGCATAGGGGAAAAACTCCATCAGCTCAGCAGAAACTTCTAGGGTTTTGTCTTCGCATTCTCCACAAGACATCAATAATAAAAGGATAAGGAAACTAAAGGTAGTTGCTATATTCTTCATTGCAATTATGATTATAGTCACAAAGTAGTAATAATGTCTACTGCCTATTATTACTGAGTTGTTAAGATGCGTTAGCATTGATTTAATATGTAGATTTCTAGCACCTACACAGGTCAAGCTCTTCGACCTGTGCCAACTATTTCTTTGTATTTTGAGTACAAACTTGGAAATGCTAAGGAATGCACCTTCTTTAGAAATCAAATAAGCAATATGGCCTACGACGAATATCAATCGGAAAGAATAGATAGAATTCTTAATGACAAGCAAGCCAATTTCTTCTCTAAGAAAATGATGGGTGGTCTTGTCTATATGGTCAATGATAAGATGGCCTGCGGGATACACTATGACAAGAAAAAAGAAATGGATCTGCTTATGGTCAGAATAGGACCTGAGGCAGTAGATAGTAATCTGAGTAAGAAAGGGTGCCTACCTATGGACTTTACCGGCCGCGTAATGAAGGGCTATGTTTTTGTAGGACCAGAAGGTTATGATACCGAAGAGGAGCTCGAATATTGGATAGATTTAGCCTTGGACTTTAACCCACTAGCCAAGGCCAGCAAAAAGAGAAAAAAGAAAACCAAGTAAAAACAGGAATTCAATGGGATTAAATTTTGCATTTTGGTTTCTGTGACCAATTTTACGTAAACTACTTGACAGAATTCCCACTTCAAAGCCTGACTTTTCTGCAATTGTAAAGTATCTGTCATGCATGCAGGGATGAAATGTTTTACCTTTTTGGCACCTTATTATTTTGCTGATTAAAAAAAAGTTACTGACTATGACTTTTAGACTCCTACTTCTAACAATTTTTACCCTATCCATTCTATCCTCTTGCTCGAAAGTTAATCCGTTAGACTGCGAGCTTACAATCCTTGATCATTCCACTTGTGAAGACAACGTTACAGTACTTCATATAAAAATAGAGGGAGGTCAAGCGCCTTATGTTTTTCAGATTAAAAACAAATTTGAAAAATCTATTGTCCATTCACAATTGAGTGACGAGCCAGAAACTATGATTTACATAGAAAATGCAAATGACATCTTCTATGAACTGCATGTTATCGATGATGCATTGGAAACTGAAGTTGCTGAATTCGAAATAAGACCTTCAGGTAGTTCTGAGTTTACTGATGTATTGGAACTAGAAACTGAAAATGGAAAAATCGCACTCAATAATGTAGTTGTTCTGCTTTACAATTCTGAGAACGAGATAGAATTAATGGAAAAAACAACAACCGATAGCCAAGGAGCATTTACTTTCGAAAATATCCCTACTGGCATATACTCTATAAAGGTAGATCTTAATGAAAAATACAACAGATACAAACTTGTTTCTGACAATGATCTCAATGACAGAATTAAAATAAAAGCAGGATCTAAAGAAACTATACCGTTTATAGTCAACTGTAGACTAAATCAAGGTATAGATCTATCCTTTGTTCTGCCATAGGCAGAACAAAGGATTTAGATACTACTCTATTTTATCTCCTCATACTCTTTGAAGATATCCATAGGCAAAGACTTTATCTTTTGGATATACTTACTCCAGTCGTCTACAAAAAATTCATTGATACCATTTAACACTGCCTTGGATGCTTCTTGTGCTGTTTCTATTGCATGCTTTCCATTCTCTGTCGGCGCCCCTAAGGAGGTAGAAAGAAATCTTCTTCCCATAAACAGTTTAGACAAAAGTGTCTGTGAGTCATCTCTATATTCTGTCTTTTCTGGTTCTGGCAGCATGTATAGATTCATAAGAGAATCTATCTGTCCTACAACAGATTTATTCAGTTTTTTATACTCCTTCTGAACGGTGTCAGGCTGTGCCTCTATTATCTTTTCGTACAGCTTCATTGACTTTTTCGCTTCTTTGAGATTATCGTAAGCCGTTGTAATTTTTTCTATCGTTGCATTATAGTTACTCATAGAAGCATACTTGGCCTTGGTGTCATAATTCCTAGCTTCGATACGAGGATCCAGTGCTATAGTAAGTTCTGTAGAATCCTTGTGGTCACCCAATTCGAAAACCATTTTGTACGTCCCTGGCAGCAAAGGCATACCGCCTGGTTCAGATTTTTCTTTTGGCGTTTCTCGACGAGGAAAGTCGACGCCTTTTGCATCTGGATTCCACGAGATTCTATTCATGCCTTCCTTGATCCTACGCTTAATAGTTCTCAATGTATCTCCCTGGCTATCAATTGTGTACACTGTTACTCTATCCGCTTTCTTCTCCTTTTTCTTTTCCTTCATCTTGTCTGACTTCATATCTTTAGCGCCCTCCTTTTTAGCCATAGATTCTGCAGCTTTCTTTGCTTTACGTTTCTTTTTTCCGCTCTCCTTGGTCATGGTATGCTCTGCTTTTGCCTCCTCCTTTTTAGCAGGCTTTTTCCATACCGTAAATACCGCACCTCTGGACTTATTCTGCCCTTGAAAATCACCCTGACCTATAAATCTTACTCCCTGATATGACCTAGAAGAGGCTTTGTAAGCAACACCAGGTTTGAATACTTTGAAGTCTTCATTAAGCAACTTCTTGCCCTGTCTGGACATTTCTCTCAATGGTTCTATATCATCTAGAATCCAGAAAGATCTTCCAAAAGTACCTAGGACAAGATCATCAAATTGCTCCTGTATTTTCATATCTCTTATCTGCACTGCAGGAAGTCCTTTTTTCCATTTGGTCCACGAGCTTCCTCTGTCTAGCGAAAAGTACAGGCCTACATCAGTACCGAGAAAAAGCAAGTCTTCATGTTTGGGATCTTGCACGACAGATAGTACAAATCCGTCTACATCATTATCATCCACAATTCTTCGCCAAGTGGTGCCGCCGTCTTTAGAATGATATAACCATGCGGACCAGTCATTCATTCTATAATTATTGACAACCACAAAAAGTTCTTTTTCATTGGTCTTAGACAATTCGATTTGTGGTATCCAGCCGTTTTTAGGAAAGCCAGGCAATCTATTGGAAATGTTATTCCATGACTCTCCCCCATTTCTTGTCACTTGTAGATTTCCATCATCGGTACCTACCCAGATGACATCCTTGTCATGTGGACTAGGTGCTATAGTGAGGACGCAAGTATGGTTTTCTGCTCCAGTGATGTCTAGAGTCAGACCCCCGCTTTTAGATTGATTTTGTTTTATGGTATCGTTAGTCGTTAGGTCTGGCGAGATTATATTCCAGCTGTGTCCAGCATCTGTACTATGATGTATATACTGACTTCCAAAATAGAGGCTTTCGTCATCAAAAGGGTCTAAGGCTAAGGCGGCATTCCAATGATATCTTAGTTGCTCTCCATCAGGGTGCTGTGGCTGGATAAATTCTGTCCGCCCTGTTTCTCGGTCCCACAGCCCGATATTTCCTTCTTGTGACATTGCATAGCCATATCTATTGTTGTCTTTTCTTGGTGCCACATCAAAACCGTCCCCGAAATACAACTCTTGCCAATCGTGATTAATTATACCGCCTCTTCGCAGCACAAAGCCAGGGCCTGCCCAAGAGCCGTTGTCCTGCATGCCGCCGTAGACGTTATACGGAAAGTCATTATCTACATCTACGTGGTAGAACTGACCTACTGGCAAGTTGGTCACAAAACGCCAAGTTTTGGAACCATCTCTAGAAATATTCAACCCTCCATCATTTCCATCTATTAGATAATTGGGATCATCTGGATCTATCCAAAAAGCATGATGATCAGGGTGAATATTATTACCGTAGTCAGCAATCGTCTTGAAGGTCTTACCTCCGTCTTCAGACTTTGACACATAAGACCATAGGTTATATATTCTATTTTCATTCTGAGGGTCTACATAGATTTCAGAATAATAAAAAGGTCTGTTCCCAATATTCTTTGTAGACACAAGGGACCACTTCTCTCCTCCATCAGTACTTTTATACAAGCCGTTTTTCTTTGCCTCTATTAGTGCATAGACAATGTTGGGCTTGGATGGCGCAAAGGCCAGACCCATTCTTCCTAGGTTACCCTTAGGCATACCTTCTTTCTCAGTAAGTTTCTTCCATGTATCACCTCCATCATAACTGAGATACATGCCAGAGCCTTTTCCACCAGAATTAAATCCCCAAGGCGTACGGCCAAATTCCCACATAGCAGCAAGAATCTTATTGGGATTAGAAGGATCAGCAACCATATCTGCAATACCGACGTTATCTCCAACATACAAGGTCTTCTTCCAAGTCTTTCCACCATCTTTAGTTCTGTATATACCTCTGTCTTGCGAAGGCCCCCAAGCAGAGCCCATAGCTCCTACTAGAACAGAATTGGTATTGCTAGTATTGACGATTACTCTATGGATGAGTTTAGTTTTTTCCAGGCCCATAGACTTCCAAGTCTTTCCTGCATCTACGGACTTAAATACACCTGCGCCACTGTTATGAGAATTACGAGGATTTCCTTCTCCAGTTCCTACCCATATTTCAGCAGGATTGGCTTGATTTATTTCTATTGCACCGATACATTGTGTAGGTTGCTCATCAAAGATAGGTTTCCAGTTGATCCCTCCATTCTTAGATTCCCAGACACCACCAGAAGCGGCGCCGACATAGATATGGTCTTTGTCTCTCAAATTAACATCAATAGCTGTAATTCTTCCACTCATACCTGCAGGCCCAATATTTCTAAATCGTAGAGCCTCAAATTTTTCAAAATCGATTTCTTGACCAAAGCACAAGAAGGGAGTCAAAGCGAGAATAAGGATAGTTATGTTTTTCATAGTGTAATTATGTAGGTGGGAAGATGAGCAACATCTGTTTTAATACCAAAAGATTGAAAGACAATTAATATAAATTGCAGGAATAATAGCTTGGAAGTTCTAGCTTTTTGGAATTAGCTTTCATATCGCTCATATTTGAAACAAATTCTGGATTTACTAGCTTATAAAAAACACAGCAGATATTGCTAAATAGTCCTTTAGAACCAATCTATATATGCAACTACTTATCTTTCTGCTGAAGTCCTCCAGACCAGGCCTCTGGTTCTGCACCATATGGCTCTATCTACTACCTACCAGTCAGATGGATTCTATTTGGTCTTCTTTTCCATTTTGGTTTGGATTATTCTATGTCAGTTTCCCATTAAACCTTCTGGTATACGGGTGGAACGACTATGTCGATGTGTCTGCTGATAAGCTCAATCCTCGGAAAGACAGTTTCCTCTTTGGGGCACGTGGTACTGAAGAAGAAGTCCGTAGTTTACCCAAAGCCATAATCACAACTCAACTGCTCTGCCTTCCTTACTTAGTATATCTAAGTAGCGCCTATTTTCTCTTGCTGTTTACAGCATTCTTAGTGATCAGTTGGCTTTATAATCTACCCAATGGAGGACTGAGGAGCAAACCACCTTTAGAGTTGCTATGCCAAATAGGTTACTTATTAGTGGTACCAATAAGTATCCTACTTAATGATACCAGCCAACTGCCTATCTGGTCTTACGCCTATCTATTACTGTTTGCTTGGCAATCGCATCTTATAGGTGAGGTGATGGATATAGAACCTGATGCAAAGGCTGGCAAAACGACGACTGCCGTTCTTATAGGGATGAGAAAAACCAAACTGCTTATCATCCTTTTTGTTGCGCTGGAGATCGGCATATTGGCTGTAGTTATCCAAGACTATTTCTTTGCAGGCTTTTTAGGGCTGGGACTTGTATGGTTGATGATAGATTTATTTATAGTATATAAAACTAAAATATACTCCTTAGCGGAAATGAAACTATTTGGTTATCTATCCAATTTAATGGCGATTATCAGCATGAGCTATGTCTGGCTATCTGGCTGTTTGCTCTCTTAGTGCCTCAGCCTGCTTTTTTAGCCATAAATCAAGCTTTCGGGATAAATTATTCTTGTCAATAAGTTGTCAGAATATTATTACTTTAGTGTATGTCCAAACTAAATAAGATTCTGCATTCTCTCTCACGTAAAGTGACTTTTGTACTGTTCTTTTCGATATTTTTCTATTCTGGTTTTGGGTATAGTTCAGATCACTCTTCAGCTGGTGCAGGAACGCTATGTGATCTTAGTGTAATAGTACCTTTAGACTTGCATCTATGCAGCGAAGGAGATTATGAATTATGTGGAGACTATATGTCTCAGACTTCTCAGGTAGAATTCGTCTGGTTAGAAAATGGCGATGAAACGAACTATGATATTTGTGAGGATATTTTTGTAGACGAAGAAGTAGAATTTACTTTAGTAGCGACTTATACAGATGATATAAATCTAATCGAAAATGGTGATTTCGAAGATGGAGACACAGATTTTGACACAGAGTATGAGAGCCTACCTGGGCCCTGCACAGGATTTACCCTTTGTGATGGGTTCTATGCCGTATGGGATGAGACCAGCCAAGGGCATCCAGCATTTTCCTCTTGTGATGACCACACCTCAGGCAGTGGGTATATGATGGCTATAAATGGTATAGCCGGAAAACCAGAATTGTGGTGTCAGGAGGTTTGTATAGATCCAGATGCAAGCTATATACTATCGGGATACGGCACCTCATTTCACCCAGATAGCCCTGCAGAATTACAGTTTACTGTAGATGGTAATCCTGTCGGCGATTTCGAAAATCTCACGGCCAATCTCTGCACTTGGGTGAACTTTATAGGCGAGTTCGATGCAGATGGCGAGACCTCTGCAGAAATCTGTGTTTTTAATCAGAATCCAGATCAGCAAGGTAACGACTTCGCTATAGACGATCTAAGTATGTTCCAAGTCTGTACAGCGGAAGAAAGTTTTACCATCACAGTTTCTGAAATAGATATAGATATTACAACACCTGCCCCCCTTTCTTGCCAGACAAGTTCTGTGGATGTGACAGCTATGGTCAGTTCTGCTATCGATGTAGACTTCATAACGTGGGGGACAACCGATGGTCAGATAATAGGAGATGATGATACAGAAACTATAATCGCTGGCGCAGCGGGCACATATACAATTACTGTTACTGATAATGTAGGTTGTACTAATAGCGCAGCAATAACAGTCACAGGTGCAGCAGATCTCCCGACTATAGATATATCAGGTAATACAAACATTAATTGTGACACAACAGCTGTAACACTAACAGCAACAAGCAATTTATCAAACCCAAACTTTCAGTGGACTGATAGTTCTGGCAACCCATTAGGCAACCTTCCTACCTTAAGTACTAGTAATGCAGGTACTATTGTCCTTCAAGTTTCTAATGCTACAAATACTTGCTTTAGTATAGATAGTGTAGCAATTACTGTAGATACGACTTTGGTAACTTTTGATCTTCTTAAATCGAATGATCTGACTTGCAATCTTTCCAGTTCGACCTTGAGCACCTCTGTTGCGCATGATTCTGTCACATGGAGAAACAATCTGGGAAGCGTTATCCCTTCTACAAATGACACCATAAGTATCACTGCAGCTGCTGAGTACTACGCCGAAGTTGTCGGAACAAATGGTTGCTCACAATTTGACACCATTGCAGTAGATCAGATAACTCCTAATTTTCTTTTTATGGTGGTAGCAGACAACGACATAGATTGCTCCGATCCTCAAGCTGAAGTACTTATTGATTTTGATGAGAATCTATACAACCTCACCTGGCTTGGATCTGCTGCTAACTTAGGGAATCTTAATCAGGTACAGTTCACCGAGGGAGGCACGTACCCCTTCTTACTCACAGACAATAATGGCTGTACAAATGAAGATTCCATTATAGTTGCAGAAGACTTTTTCATACCAGAAATCTTTACCTCTGCTGACACGATCACTTGCACCGACTTAACGACTCAGATAGAAATTACTTGGCTGGAAAACATAGATTTCATAGATGAGGTTACGTGGTTCTTACCTGATGGTAGTACACAGCAGGGTGATACTAGCATAGAAACTAATCAAAGCGGGTGGGTCTTTTTTGACGCAGGTACAGTTCACTGAGGGAGGCACGTACCCCTTCTTACTGACAGACAATAATGGCTGTACAAATGAAGATTCCATTATAGTTGCAGAAGACTTTTTCATACCAGAAATCTTTACCTCTGCTGACACGATCACTTGCACCGACTTAACGACTCAGATAGAAATTACTTGGCTGGAAAACATAGATTTCATAGATGAGGTTACGTGGTTCTTACCTGATGGTAGTACACAGCAGGGTGATACTAGCATAGAAACTAATCAAAGCGGGTGGGTCTTTTTTGACGCAATAATAAAGACCAACGGTTGCACAACCACTGATTCTGTTTTTGTAGAAGTATCTAATGATTTACCTTCCGTAATGATAGTGGGTGATACACTAACTTGCGACCAGCCCTCTGTTACACTAAGTGCCAATGTGAGTGATGATGTAATTAGCTTTGTATGGCAACTAGCAGATGGAACAACAAGTAACGAAACAACTATCCAAGCTGACCAACTAGGCACATATAGCCTAAGAGTCAGCAACAGCTCTGGGTGCGCTATAACAGATCAGTTTATTTTGACTTCTGACACAGAGGGTCCAATGATAGAACTAGGCACCATTCCTACCCTCACCTGTCTCACGACCTCTATTACGCCAAATGTGACGGTAACAGGAGAGTTCTCGGAATTTCTTCTTTCTGGTCCCGGAACAAGCAGTGACAGTCCTGATATCGATCTAACTACACCTGGCCTGTATGAAATTGTCGTCACAGATGAAAATGGCTGCTCGGACACAGCTTCGTTTACTGTAGCGACGGATACTCTTCCCACTGCTGGCTGGGAACTCTTTACCGAGACGACACTTAGTTGTAATGCGCCTACAATATTCCCCGCAGTAATCACGAACGTCAATGAAAATAGAACACTAGCCTGGCTAGATAGCAATGGAGACACCATTACAACAGGAAACTTTGCGATTACAGAACCTGGCACGTACACCTTATCCATTGCCAATGAAAATGGCTGCCCGGCCACAGAGACTTTTATAATAGAACAAGAAGATACTTTACCCGATTTTGAATTATCAACTTCTCTAGTGACATGTATGACCGATAGTGTTACCTTAAATATTGACACAGATAGCAGCATGCTAGATTTTACTCTTAGAGATACATTGACAGATGAGATACTTGGCACTGGTGATCAGCTCATGATTCCTATAAGAGAAGGATTAGAAGTCATAGCGACTGATGGATTTGGCTGTAGTAGTAGAAAATTTATAAGTCTAGACTACGACACCTTGACGCCTCAGTTTACTGCTAGAACCGAAGTGTTAGGCTGTGGTGATGAAGGGGTCCCTATAGACATACAATCCACTTCGTCTCTGAGTGCTATTATGGTCTTTGATGATCAAGGTGACTTGTTGGGAGATGAGGATTTTGAGATTCTTAATCCAGGTGATTATATCATATCGGCAGCAGCTGATAATGGATGTATTTCGTCAGAAACACTTACTGTAGGGCAAGACACAAGCACGGTAGAATTTAGCCTAGTGGCAGGACTCTTAGATTGCAATAACTTGAGTACTGAGATAAGCATTTTTACAACGCAGGAGTATGTAGAGGCTACCCTGACAGATGCCAATGGGATGGTGGTTGCTACATTACTTTCTGGAGAGACCAGATTTACTGACCTTACACAAGCAGGCAGTTATAATGTAGAAGTGGTAGCCACTAGTAATCTTTGTACCAGTAGAGAAACTATAGTGATCACGGATGATAATTCCACAGTAAGCTTTTCAGTTACTGCAGATCCCCTAACCTGCACTGCCAGCTCTACCAAGATAGAACTGACAACTAGCGAAAGCTTCTCTGAAGTTTTCGGAGTATTAGTAAGTACCCAAGAAGTCATCTCTGATATTCTCGACCAAGACTTAACAGTTCCTGGCCTTTATGAGATTCACCTTATAGCAACTAATGGCTGTGAGACCGTAGAGCTCATAGAGCTCATTGCAATGGATGCGTTGCCTGTTTTAGAGAACTTTGAAACCACCACCGTAGACTGCTTAGGAAATGGGCAAATAAACAACTTAGAAATATCGGGTGGTACTGCCCCTTACACAGTAAGCTTGGACAACGAAGTTCTTACAGATATCACAGACGTTATATTGGTAACTGGTACTGGTATGCATAGCCTAGTTATAGCAGATGCAAATGGCTGTAGCCTGACCCACACTTTCGAGTTGGCACCAGTAGTGGCACTAGAAGGAATGACGACGGCTATTGTAGAGATTACTGACGACAATTCCAGGTCGCTTTCTGTAATACTGAATAAGCCACCAGAAGAAATAGCAGAAATCCGTTGGACACCAGCTACAGACTTATCCTGTGCAACTTGTTTGGATCCAATTTTTCAAGGTTCTGAATCTAGTAGCTATTCCGTAAATATCAGAGACCTCTTGGGTTGTGAAATAGAGCTTACTGTAGAAGTACAGGTGGAAGAAGAAGAAGAAGAAGAAGAAGAAGAAGAAGAAGAAG
>CAYNJK010000026.1:0-15656 GCA_964397575.1 uncultured Saprospiraceae bacterium | reverse complement strand
TATTGAGATGGGAGGGCGGTGATAAAGAGACTATAGATCTCTGGAAAATGATGAATGGATGGGTCTATGACGGCTTTGATTCTACTTATGCTGCACTAGGTGTCGATTTTGATTATAATAATTATGAATCAGAAACCTATCTGCTAGGCAAAGAATTTGTTCAGCAAGGACTTGCAGATGGCACATTTTATAGCAAGGAGGATGGCAGTGTATGGGCTGATCTAGAAGATGCAAAAATGGATCACAAGATTGTTCTTCGTAGTGACGGTACATCAGTATATGTAACCCAAGATTTGGGAACCGCACATATGCGTTACGAGCAGTATAAGATGGATCACTTAGTCTATGTAGTGGCCGATGAGCAAGATTATCATTTCAAAGTACTCTTTGAAATACTAAAGAGATTGGGAGAGCCTTACGCAGACAACCTACATCATTTGTCTTATGGCATGGTCGACTTGCCTACAGGTAAAATGAAGTCCAGAGAAGGTACAGTTGTAGATGCTGATGATCTTGTCGCAGAGGTCATAGCTGAAGCAAAAAAGTCAGCTTCTGAACGTGGAGGAATAGAAGGACTTACAAACGAGGACCAGGATGAAATATTTAGAAAAGTTGGTTTGGCTGCTTTGAAGTATTTTATCATTAAAGTCAATCCCAAGAAACGTATGACCTTTGATCCAAAGGAATCTGTAGATATGCAAGGTCAGACAGGACCTTATATTCAGAATGCTTTTGTCAGGATTCAGTCTGTCTTTAGAAATGCTGGTGGTTCAGAAACTGAGTTTCCAGAGAAGTTATCAGAACCTTTGCATGCTTTAGAGAAAGAGTTGCTTGTTCAGCTGATGGCGTATCCAGAGATTATCCAAGAAGCCTTTGCTAAGTATGATCCTAGTCATGTCGCAAATTACTGCTACAGTCTTGCAAAGACTTTTCACAAGTTTTACCACGAATGCCGTATCCTCGGCGCAGATAATGCGTCTACAAAGAGTATAAGATTAATACTGAGTGATGCTGTAGGGCAGACCTTAGAAAAAGCAATGAAATTATTAGGCATAGAAATGCCAGCCTACATGTAAGAATTATGAGCGAAAAAACAGAGACAGAAACGAAGAATTTTATCCAGGAGATTATAGAGAAAGATCTTGCCGATGGTACACATAGAGGGAGAGTACATATGCGATTTCCACCGGAGCCCAATGGCTACCTGCATATAGGACATGCCAAGGCCATATGGATAAATTTCGAAACTGCTAAGAAGTACGGTGGGAAGACTAATCTCAGATTCGATGACACCAATCCTGTCAAGGAAGATGTAGAATATGTAGAAGCTATAAAGCGAGATATAAACTGGCTTGGATATGAGTGGGAAGGAGAAGCACTGTATACTTCAGATTATTTTGAGCAGTTGTATCAGTACGCAGAAGATCTTATAAAAAAAGGTGCTGCTTATATAGACGAGCAATCTGCAGAGGACATAGCAACGCAAAAAGGGACACCTACAAGTCCAGGCCAGAATAGTCCTTTCAGAGATACATCGGTAGAAGAGAATCTAGAAAAATTTAGAGCCATGAGGGCTGGCAAACATCCAGATGGTGCAATGGTCCTCAGAGCCAAAATAGATATGGCTGCACCTAACATGCTCATGAGAGACCCACTTATCTATAGGATAAAACATGCACATCATCACAATACTGGAGATGCATGGTGCATCTATCCGATGTATGATTTTGCACATGGACAGTCAGACTCATTAGAAGAAATTACCCACAGTTGCTGTTCCTTAGAGTTCATGCATCATAGGCCACTTTATGATTGGTTCATAGAACAACTCGGCATATTCCCATCTAAGCAATATGAGTTTGCTCGAATGAACGTCGCTTATATGATTACTTCTAAGCGACGTCTACTGAAGCTGGTGGAAGAAGGACTCGTAAGTGGCTGGGATGATCCAAGAATGTCTACGCTGTCTGGACTACGCCGAAGAGGTTATCTGCCTGAAAGCATCAGAAGGTTTTGCAAGTTGACTGGAGTACAGAAGAGAGATAACCTTCAGGAGATGGAACTACTAGAATCTGTGATTAGAGACGACCTCAATTCTTCTGCTACAAGAATCATGGCTGTTTTAGATCCATTGAAATTGGTGATTACTAATTACCCCGAAGGACAGACAGAACAATTGCCTTCTAAGAATAATCCACAGGACGATTCCGCAGGTATACATATGATGACTTTTTCTAGAGAAATATGGATAGAGAAAGGAGACTTTATGCTGGAGCCGCCAAAGAAATATTTCCGTTTGGCACCAGACAAGCATGTCCGACTAAAGGGCGCTTATATCATTAAAGCTGATAAGTACATCACCGATGAGAACGGAGAAGTTACAGAAGTCCACTGTACTTACTTCCCAGAAAGCAAGAGTGGGAGTGACAATTCTGGCATCAAAGTCAAGGGTACAATGCATTGGGTAGATAGTACTTCTGGAATCCCTCTAGAACTGAGAATCTATGATCGACTATTTACTGATCCTACACCTACAGGGCATGAAGGGAAGGACTTTCTTGATTTTTACAACAAAGAATCTCTTGTAGTGAACACCAAAGCCATAGGTGAAAAACATCTAGCAGAGGTAGGAGATACAGAGTCTTTACAGTTTATGCGTAAGGGCTACTTTATCAAAGACAAGGATTCTACTTCTGACAACTTGGTCTTTAATAGAACTGTAGCGCTAAGAGATAGTTGGGCTAAGATGCAGAAGAACAAGAAATGATAACTTGATTCTGCATACTAGTAACAACGATCTTAATATCTCTCCAATATATTCCCGACTTTTGGTGAGATAATTTCTATGGGAGTAATCAAGAGACAAGGATTTAAGTCGACAGTCATAAGCTATATCGGTGTACTTATCGGTGCAGTAGCTATGCTGAGAATATATCCCTTAGACATGGAAGTCTACGGCTATGCGCAATGGCTGATTAGTATGGTTACACTGATGTTTCCATTGGCGACGTTTGGAATACTGACCTTGTTAATAAAATATTTTCCTAGTTATCAGAAAGCAGATTCCAGCAACTATAGTGGGTTGCTTACCCTCTTATTGTCTGGCTTAGTAGTTACCTATTCCTTATTTCTGGTTTTCTGGTTCTTTTTCAAGCAACACTTCATAGCACTACTTAATTGGGCTAAGATTCCCAATACTGATATCATAGAGGAAAATGAGGTATATCTGCTCATTCTTTTAGGCCTGTTTATTTTATTAAGATTTAGTGTCAATCATTCCCTGAATGGCTTACGTATAGTAGTGCCTAATATTGTAGAAAAATTGGGCTTCAAGATTTATTTACCACTTTTAGTCTTAGCCTATGTCTATATCAAATTTCCTATCGAAATCTTCGTATATGGCTTACTTGGGTTTTTCCTGTTGGCTGCTTTATTACTTCTGATTTACCTTAAGTATTTGGGGATTTTGAAATTTGGTAAGATTCGTCAACCTGAAAATAGTGACAGTTATTCTGAGATGACCAAGTATTCACTATTCAGCAGTCTCAACCATTTAGGAACTACCTTGACTGTCAGAATGGACAGTATCATGATACCATTATTTCTTAGTATGGCTAGTAATGGGTTTTATAATATTGCCTTGTTCGTTTCTAATGTGTTGGATTTTCCTGCCAGATCGTTGACTCAGATAGCCGCGCCTATTATTGCCAATGCTTGGGAAGAAGAGGACCTCGGCGAAATAGATATGATCTACAAAAAAGCAGCGACAAATCTTCTGCTCATAGGTGGACTGACTTTTATATTCATATGGTTTGTACTTGATGATTTGGCCTATCTGTCCACGGATACTGAAAATTTTATGAAAGTGAGATCTATTTTCTTGATTCTAGGGGTAGCTAAGCTTGTAGATATGCTTACCAGTGTCAATTCTCATATACTCATCTACTCAAGTAGCTATAAGCTAAACCTAGTCTTCTTGCTCGCTTTGGGAGTTATAAATGTCTATCTCAATTTTCTATGGATTCCTGTACATGGGGTTGCTGGTGCGGCAATGGCTACAGCATTTTCTATGCTCATCTATAATGTATTGAAAACAGGGTTTTTATATTTCAAATATGATTTACAGCCATTCAGCTTTTCGCAAATCAAGATACTTGTTTTAATGGGTCTGTTTATAGGACTGTATTTAATTATACCGGATTCCAGCTCAGCTATTTTTAATCTTATTTTCAAGTCCATCTTGGTCGGAGGAGGTTATCTTTATCTTGCGTACCTTTGGAAAGTGTCTGAGGATGCCAATGAAATGGGATTAAATATTTTAAGAAGACTAAGATTAATCAAATGAAAGAACTAGAAACCTTACTTGTAGATATTACAGACAACATAGCTCTCATAACCGTCAATAGACCAAAAGCCTTGAATGCTATTAATGATAAGGTCATGGCAGAGTTTGGTTACCTCTTTTCAGAAGGTCTTGATTTTGATTCTCTGAGTGGCATTATTATCACAGGTGCAGGAGAGAAGGCTTTTATTGCTGGTGCCGACATCAAGGAATTCATGGAACTAGATGTTGATGCTGGTAGAAAGAAATCAGCTTTTGGGCACAAAGTATTTGATAGTATTGAGAATTGTCCAGTACCTGTTGTTGCAGCGATCAATGGCTACTCACTAGGTGGCGGTAATGAGTTGGCAATGGCTTGTCACATACGCATCTGTTCTGCAAATGCCCTCTTCGGTCAGCCTGAGGTGAATCTAGGCCTCATCCCAGGTTTCGGTGGAACCCAGCGCATGATTCAGTATTTAGGGAAGGGTAGAGCCATGGAATTATTACTTACTGGAGATAGTATAGATAGTAACAAAGCCTTAGAGTATGGTCTGGTCACTCATGTTACACAGCCAGAAGAACTCATTTCTGTTGCCAGAAAAATTCTATCTAGAATAGCGACTAAAGGACCCAAAGCAGTTGCTGGTATTATAAAAACCGTAAATGCCTACTTCGATAACACGGTCAATGGCTTTGTAAAGGAAATTGGTTTCTTCGGGCAGGCGATGGGCTCTGATGAAAGTAAGGAAGGGGTAAATGCTTTTCTCGAGAAAAGGAAGCCTAATTTCAGGAATTAATTTTCCTTTATTCAAACAAGTCTTCCATAACTACTTCGCTCTGGACCAACTCTAGATAATATTCATTTCTCTTTACTCCAAATGGTGTAATCATAGTGATAAAAGGATTTTTCTTCTTATTGCTGGGTAAAGAAGAAAACAACTCTACTTTGTTTCTGAGTTTCTTAGTGTACTCCTTTGTTATTGTAAACTCTGCCTGATAGAATTTTATCTCACAGATATTTGTTGTAGAGTCAGCTCTATCTATCACCAAGTCTATCTGTGCACCGGAGGTTTTGTCTTTTGCCTGCCAGGCTGAGATGTCGTTCTCTATAACCTCTATTTTTAAAGCTTTTCTAATTTCTTCTATGTGATAAAAGCACAATCTTTCGAAGGCCAGACCAGACCAACTTTTCCATGATGGACTATTGATTATATTAACCCATTTTTTTTGTTTTGATCCTGGGCTCATGAATTTGAGATAGAATAGGATAAAAGGATCCGTAAGTTTATATAGTGCTTTTGTTTTTTTTCCTTTATATGGAATATGTGTCTCTATAAATCCTGATTCTTCTAACTCGTGTAAAGTTGTAGAAAGCGTTCCTCCACTAGGCATTTTTGCCCTGTTCAGAAGTTCGGTTCTTGTCAATCCAGATTTTTTATCATACAAGGCTTCTATAAGCTTGTAATGTCTTTCGCTATTATCGAACAGCGACTTGAAGAGTTCGTGATACTCAGTGGTGAGAAGCCCATCTTTTTTGAAACAGCTCCGATCCACAAATTGCACTACACTTTCTCCTTTTCGTACGGCATCTATATAGTAAGGTATACCTCCAGTGATGAGATATAATCTGGTTATATCATATTGACTCCATTTGATTCCTTTAGCTTTTAAAAAAGCTTCAGTTTCTCTTAGTTTAAATGGCATCAATCTTATTCTTTCTGATACACGATTGTGTAGTCCTCCTTTATTCTTTAGTATTTTCTTTATCATCCAGGAAGCTGCAGAACCACAGATGATGACTATGATGTCATTTCTCCTTGTGCAGTAGCTATTCCAGAAATTTTCAAAAGCAGTAAGAAATTTTGATCTGGGAGTATCGAACCATGGTAACTCATCTAGAAAGATTACTTTTTTCTTCTTGCTCTTCTTGGTATCTAGATACTTACTTAGTATTGCAAATGCTGCTAGCCATGAGCTAGGCTGACCTATCATGTCGTACAGCTTATTGGTTCTTTTTATGGTGTTATTAAAGTGGGTAAGCTGATCTTGCATGTCTCCGTTGTGTAAGGCAGAGACCTCAAAGACCATATGTTTAGCCAAGTAATTCCTGATAAGAAAGGTCTTTCCTACTCGCCGTCTTCCATATACTGCGATAAGCTTTGATTCTGAACTGCTGAGACAATGATCAAAGGTTTCTCGCTCCAACTTTCTTCCAACTAGGTCCATTTTTCAAAAATTATATCCAGCCAAATTTATAATAAAGGTATAAAAATGGCTAGATATAAAATATTATAATCAGCCAAAAATGCTAAAAAAATGTAAAAATGGCTGGATATAAATATTTATAATCAGCCAAAAATGCTAAAAAAATGTAAAAATGGCTGGATATAAATTAGCTGTGGTAGAAGTAAGGTAGTATAAAATGAAGACGACATAACTAAGATTTAGTCAATATTGACTAATAATTGTCTACCTTTGAGAGTATCATACAACACAAGCTACTATGGAAAAAATAGCACCATACAAGTCCAAGAATAAGATTAGAATACTTACTGCGGGGTCACTTTTTGATGGGCATGATGCTGCTATAAATATAATGCGACGCATCATACAAAGATCAGGTGCAGAAGTAATCCATCTAGGCCATAATAGACCTGTTCATGAAATTGTAGATGCTGCCATAGAGGAAGATGTACAAGGAATAGCATTGACCTCATATCAAGGTGGTCACAATGAGTTCTTTAAGTATGCTTACGATCTACTAAAAGAAAAGAATGCAGAACATATAAAAATCTTTGGCGGTGGTGGCGGAACGATCTTACCTACCGAAATAGAAGATCTACACAAGCATGGTATTACACGTATATATTCTCCTGATGATGGTCGGGCGATGGGTTTGCAAGGAATGATAAATGACCTTTTGCAGCAATGTGATTATCCGATAGCAGAACAGCTCAATGGTCAACTGAAAAAAATATCCAGCAAAGACTCAATATCTATTTCAAGGTTGATCTCGGCTTTGGAAAATTATCCAGAAGAGAACAAAGAATGGATAGCAGACCTAAAACTCAAGGCTAAGGAAGCTAAAACTCCTGTCCTAGGAATAACAGGAACTGGAGGTGCAGGAAAATCTAGTTTGGTAGATGAGTTAGTCCTAAGATATCTAGCTAAATGTCCTGACAAGTCTCTGGCAATTATTTCAGTAGACCCTTCCAAAAGGAAAACAGGTGGTGCCTTATTAGGTGATAGAATAAGAATGAACTCTATCTCTGATACCCGAGTATTCATGAGGTCATTGGCTACCAGACAGTATAATGCAGCGCTTAATAAGCACATAGATGGTACTATTGCCATCCTAAAGAATGCAGGATTTGATCTTATCATTCTAGAGACATCTGGTATCGGTCAGTCGGATTCAGAAATAGTGGACCATGCAGACACTTCTGTATATGTAATGACTCCAGAATTTGGCGCAGCTTCACAACTAGAGAAAATAGATATGTTGGATTTTGCCAACATGATAGTTATCAATAAATTCGACAAGAGAGGTTCGCTGGATGCACTCAGAGACGTAAAGAAACAGTATCAAAGAAATCATGATCTATGGCATGAAGATCCGGAGACAATGCCAGTCTATGGTACTATCGCATCTCAGTTTAATGACCCAGGAGTGAATACAGTCTTCAATAAAATGATGGACTTGCTGTACCCTGAGAAGCAGCTTACAGACTTGCCGGAAGGGGACAGTTCCAAACAATATATAATTCCGCCTTCTAGAGTACGTTACCTGTCAGAGATATCGGAAACTATCAGAGCTTATGATAAAGAAACAGAAACTCAGAGCAACATAGCTAGAAAATTATACGGTGTAAAATCCACCTTAGATCTTGTAGAAGATAAAAGCACAAAAGAAACTCTGAACAACCTTGCTGATGAACTCCAACAAGAGCTCTCTAAAGATAGCAGCGAGATATTAGCAGGATGGGACCAAAAGAAAGCAGACTACACTAATGATGAATTCATTTATAAAGTCCGGGACAAAGAAATTAAGGTTCAGAACTATACCAAGTCATTATCTCAGAATGACATTCCTAAAGTCGTATTACCGAAGTACAAAGATTGGGGAGAAATCATAAAATGGAGTAGGCAAGAGAATGTGCCAGGTGAGTTTCCTTTTGCTGCCGGTGTATTCCCATTTAAAAGAAAAGGAGAAGACCCGACCAGAATGTTTGCTGGAGAAGGTGGTCCAGAAAGAACCAACAAGCGTTTTCATTATCTGTCCAAAGGGATGCCAGCTAAACGCTTGTCTACTGCTTTCGATTCTGTGACTCTGTATGGTGAAGACCCTGATTACAGACCAGACATCTACGGAAAGGTAGGAAATTCTGGAGTCAACATCAGTTCCTTGAATGATGCTAAGAAGCTCTACTCTGGCTTTGACCTCTGTAATCCTAAGACCTCAGTCTCTATGACCATCAATGGTCCAGCTGCAACCATAGCCGCCTTCTTTATGAATGCTGCTGTAGATCAGCAATGTGAATTATACATAAAGGAGCACGGCTTAGAATCTAAAGTAGAGGAAAAGTTTAAGCAACTGTATGATAATAAAGGCTTAGAGCGCCCTCGTTATGAAGGAGATATTCCAGAAGGTAACGATGGACTGGGGCTGATGTTACTTGGACTTACTGGCGACCAGGTTTTGGAACCTGCCGTTTACGCAGAACTAAAAGCAAAAGCGCTAAAAGCAGTGAGAGGAACTGTTCAGGCTGATATTCTGAAAGAAGATCAGGCTCAGAACACTTGTATTTTTTCTACAGAGTTTTCTCTTAGACTGATGGGAGATGTGCAAGAGTACTTTATAGAACAAGGGGTGCGGAACTTCTATTCTGTTTCCATTTCAGGATACCATATTGCAGAGGCGGGCGCCAACCCTATCACGCAGTTAGCTTTTACCCTTGCTAACGGATTTACTTTCGTAGAATATTACTTAGCAAGAGGGATGGACATCAATGCCTTTGCACCCAACTTGTCTTTCTTCTTCTCTAATGGTGTAGATCCAGAATATGCAGTCATAGGAAGAGTAGGAAGAAAAATATGGGCCAAAGCTATGAAGCATAAGTATGGTGCCAACGAAAGAGCACAAAAGCTGAAATATCATATCCAGACCTCTGGACGATCCTTACATGCCCAGGAAATAGATTTTAATGACATAAGAACAACACTGCAGGCACTCTATGCCATCTATGATAATTGCAATTCTCTTCACACCAATGCCTATGATGAAGCGATAACCACGCCGACTGAAGAAAGTGTAAGAAGAGCCGTAGCTATACAAATGATTATTAATCATGAACTAGGCTTGGCAAAGAATGAAAATCCACTCCAAGGATCTTTCATCATAGAGGAACTAACTGATTTAGTAGAGACAGCAGTACTGGCAGAGTTTGATAGAATTACCGAAAGGGGAGGCGTCTTAGGTGCGATGGAAACTATGTACCAGCGCAGTAAAATACAAGAAGAAAGTCTCTATTACGAAACACTAAAGCATACTGGCGAATATCCCATTATTGGGGTCAATACTTTTCTGTCATCTAAAGGCTCTCCTACAGTAATTCCAGATGAAGTTATCCGTGCAACAACGGAAGAAAAAGAAACACAGATAATCAATCTAAATGCACTGCATAAACTGAATGAAGATCTAAGTCCAAAAGCCCTAACAGAAATACAAGCGGCCTCTGTTGCTAATCAGAATCTTTTTAAAGAGTTGATGGAAGTCACAAAAACTTGTACTCTTGGACAGATAACAAATGCACTTTTTGCAGTAGGAGGGAAGTACAGGAGGTCTATGTAGGAATATCTATGGATCTAAGTCTAGATTCCTTAACCTTCTAATCTTAGTATTTTGATTTCTACTCTTTGGTTTTTACGCCTACCAGATATTGTCTCATTTGTGGCGATAGGATTCCTTTTTCCGTAACCTTTGAAGGAAATACGATCTTTTATAATTCCTTTGTTATAAAGGAAATCCGCCACAACTTTGGCCCTCGATGTAGACAATCTATCACAATATTCTTCAGTAGGCTGATTATTGGTGTGACCTCCTATTTCTATGTAAACATTATTATTTTCATTCATAAAATCATAGACTTCTTCCAGAACGTCATAAGATTCGGCAGTAATGGCACTACTGTCTGCTTGGAAGTAAAGCTTATTAAGCTGTAAAGTCTGACCAACTTTGATTTTGGCTATATCTAATTCAGGAAGAATTTTAGGTTTACTGATTTCTACAGTAGATGCCACAGTACATCCATTAGAGTCAGTAATGGTCAGGTAGTTGGTACCATGACTGAGTTTTTTTGCTTCAAGACCTTGCTCACTATTACCCCAAAGCACAGAATAAGGTGGTGTGCCACCTTTCGGACTCACTATAGCATATCCATCATTTTTACTGGCTCTAGTTACTGCAGTTTTCTTGGCTACACGATTCTCAAGGTTTTTCGGATCGTCTACTTTGATAGAAGCATAAGCTCTTACTCCCATATTATCTTCTACGGTGACCTTGTAGTTGCCGGCACTTAGGTTGCTAGGATTAGAGGTGCCTTTTAGTCTGGCTCTTTCCCAGAAATATTTGTAAGGACCACTACCTCCAGAGACACCTAATTGTAAGGCCCCATCAGAAGCACCAGGACAACTAATTGCTTGTTTTAGTAAAATACTGATTCTCAAATCTTTCATTTCTATAGAATCAGAATAGACTCTGAATAATCCAGCATCAGCCGTTCCCAGCCACAATGCGCCTTCATTGTCACAAGCTAGTGACATACACTTACTTGCCGCTAAGCCCAGGTTTTCGCCATACTTTTCCAATCTGTCTTGGTAAGGATCGAATCTGGTAAGGATATCAGAAGCCACATATAAATTGTTGTCTTTATCTAGAGCCAAATCATTTACTGTTCCTTCATAGAGTCCTCTTTTGAGACCTTGAGGATGTTCTCTTCCTCCTATCATGAGGTACAACTCCAAATCAGAAAGCAGCCACAACCCATCTATGTTCTCTGTTGCTGCTATCATCTTGTGCCCTTTGTACTCGGTCTTCCACTTCTTATTTCTATCTACAATTTCATAAGCACCATCAGCAGTACCTACCCACAGACTTTCGTTATTGGTGGAGTAGATGACAAAACTGATTTCGTTAGATCTAAGGTTGGAATTTTTGGTCGTGTAATGCTTGAGAAGTTTTTTTGTCCTGATGTTAAATATGAATAGTCCGATATTGGAACCTACCCATAACTCATCTTTATAGACTTCTATATCTGAAAACTCGAATTCTGAACTTCGTACTTTACCTTGATTAGCCTCTATATCGAGGAGGTTGTCTTCATTAAAGAATAGAGTTTTGTCATTATAGGCGGAGTAGATATTGCCTTGTTTTGATACTTTGACGGCTAAGGCATTGTCGTGTTGGATCACCTGATTTAGAGAAGCATCATCGTTGTCGAAAGTAAAGATACCGTCCTTGCTCGCAATCCAAACTCTGTTGTTTTCTATTTCTATATCTTCTATTCGGTCATTAGAACTTAATCCTTCTACTCGTTCCAATACTAATTCTGTCTGGCCCCAAAGACCAATCTGACTGATTGCTAATAAAGCTGTTAAAAGTGTTTTCATTATCGCTTATCCTACCCTTAAAAACTATAAATTACATAAATCTCACTGTCAAAAACGTACTTGTTAAACAATAATTAACGAATATGGCCCAAAATGCATACTCTTTAGCATTATTTTTTTTCTCACTATTATCAAAAGCTTAGTTGAGCAGCGCTAAGATCGACTCATAATTTTGGTTTTCAAATCCTGGGATAACCGCTTCTGCTTCGGTCAATTTTTCTGGCGAACCGATTCCTATCACCCTGAATCCCCCAGTATTGGCAGCTTTAATACCTTTTTGGCTGTCTTCAAAAATGATGCAATTTGATTCCTTTATCTGAAGATTTCTTGCGGCATTGATAAAAACCTCTGGATCAGGTTTCGTCTTCATAACCATATTGCCATCTACTATGCTTCTGAAATAATGTGTCATCCCCAATCTTTCCAAAATAAGTGTGGCGTTTCTACTAGCAGAACCCACTGCCATAGGTACATCCAGCGACTTTATATTTTCCAAAAATGCGGGTACACCAGAAAGGACTACACTGTCATCCAAATCTCGTAGACTTTCCAGATACCAATTATTTTTTTTCTCTGTCAATTTGAATTTCTCTTCATCCGTCCGTGTAAGTCCGCCTTCTTTGAGAACAATATTGAGGCTATCCATTCTACTGATGCCTTTGAGTTGTTCTTCTACCTCAGTATCCAAAGTAAAATCTAGACTGTCTGCAATCCGTTGCCATGATCTGAAATGGTACTTGGCGGTGTCCACCAGAACGCCATCCAAATCAAAAATAAATCCTGTTTGTTTCATATATTATTGAGTATTCATTCTTTGGGAGAATCGTTCATACAAAGATTCTTGAATCTGGGTAAGCATATTATGCTCGGAGATAGAAATCAACCTATGATTAATTCGTGACATATATTCTACTGCTTTAGCGCCCATATGATTCTCTAAGTATACTGTAGAGCAATGCTTGTAAAGTTCTAATACTAAGTCTCGGTATCCCTGCTCTATGAGTAAGGTATCATAGACTTTTAGCCATTCCACTTCTCCATTCTCCTTAAGAGCTGCCACCAACTCTTCGAAATGTCTGGCCTTGGCGTAGACGGAACATCTCATCCCGAATGGTAATTCCTCTATCCATGCATGGAGGCCTTGACTTTCCTGTCTGAGGTAGTCGTAGGATAGATGCTCCACGATGTCTTTCATAACCAATATAGGAGTATTGTTTGTAGTCATACTCTGGAGCATCTCTGTCAGTGCTTTATACTCTTCTTTTTGGTGTAGGATCATGCAACTTATTGCTGTTTTGTGCAGCATATATTTGACTTCTTCATGCTCTGTTATAAATTCTACTAGAGCAAACTTTCTTTGCTTGACCAAATCTGAAAGCGCTAAAAATATTTTGTCCTGACCTATATTGTCCAATAATCTGTTTACAAGATTTGGGAAGGGTACAGCCACTTGAATCATAGTAATTATGATATTTTGCTGATCTGCATCTTCGGTCTTTTTACTTATAAGTTCCTCTAGTAGTTCTGTTTTGTCCGACTCAGAAAATACATTGTGGTCATCCATTAAGCAGATCAGATTATTTTTGGCTGGTAAGTAATAGGATTTTTTGACATTGGAAAGCAACAATTTATCTATCTCAGACCTAAACTTTGGAGCCAAGTTCTGATTGAGGATGATTCCGAGACCACTCAGAAAGTCTAATCTTAACTTGTCAAAACCCTTGTCTTTTATATTATAGGAATGCTGGAGATACGCAATTTTATCAAGCGCAGAGATAATAATGAAACTGCTTTCCTGGTAATCCTCTATGCTAAGTAGATCAGCCATCTGGTGCGAAAAGTCTTCCAGGATTACATGAATAGTCTTCTTGTTAGAGGCACTGATTTTTGGATTGGAAAGGGTCTTAGGTCTTATAACTTCGGAGAGAATCTTGTGGTACTTAAGCATAGAGTCCCCAGTTACTAGCCTAGAGACAAAGTGGGCCTTAAGTATTATTTCGAAAGACTTATCTTTCTTTGCATACTGAGCTACAAAAGCCTCCAGTTCTGAAGATTCTATGCCTTCGAGAATATCTTTGAGGCTAATTTTCCTATTTCTCTTAAATTCAATAATTCAGAATGCTTATTGGTATCTAATATATTAATTTACAGATATTTAAGCGTTAGTATATTCTAACAAAAATTTGATTTGCCTAATTAATACTTATCCTTGTCTGTGAAACAGCTACTTCTAGTAAGACATGCAAAATCTTCTTGGTCCAATCCTAGTCTGGAGGATATAGATAGACCTCTTAATAAAAGAGGGCTGAGAGATGCTCCTTATATGGCTGCTTATTGCCGATCACAAGATTTGGTCGTAGATGCACTGATTTCTAGCCCAGCCAATAGGGCATACACGACTGCTAGCTTTTTTCAGACTGAATTCCAAAATGAAATCCAGTATTTCGAAAAGGAAACAGACCTCTATTTTGGCTCAGAGACAGATTGGATGCACCTAATTAATGAATTAGATGAGGCGTACAAGCTACCAGCCTTCTTCAGTCATAATCCTACTATCACCTATTTCTCCAATATGTTTGCCAAGGAGCCTTTAGCTAATGTGGTAACCTGTGGTGTTATTCATTTGGTATCGTCTGTCGAAAAATGGAAGGATTTGGATTACAGCAATACTTATGTTAGGAATTTTTATTTCCCTAAAGTCGTTAGAGAGTTGTGAAGCATTCCATTTATAAATTCATGTCTTTATTTACAGCTATGCTATTCATAGTTGCCTGTGAACCTACAGCCAGCATTAAGCTGACACAAAATTATGACCGAGAGAAAATAAAATCTGTCATGGTGGATTTATATGTAGCCCAAGCAGCTCTAAAGGACGTAGATGAATCTTATATGGACAGTCTTAGAGCAGTGTATACAGCTAAAATTGAAGAGATTCATCAAGTAGACATGGAGCTTATACAGGATGATATTGCCAGCATGCAGCAGCAACTTACAGTGTACAAGAAACTTCATCGTGAAGTGGAGGATTCTATTATTTCGATAGAGAAGCATTATAATAAGAAGAAAGTTATCGACATTTCTAAGACGCGGCTTCAATAGGTTTTTTACTTTAAATTAACTTAGAGATAACATATAATTGCCTGAATTACCAAGACTTATAGCTTCATTTGTCCACAAGTTAACGCTAATGATATATGGCTGATCCATCGAAAATCCTCATAATAGAAGATGATAAAGATATCGTCGAGATTCTCACTTACAATTTAGCTAAAGAAGGGTATCTACTAGAGACTGCCTCAGATGGAGAAGAAGGTCTTGAGAAGGCCAAGATGTTTCATCCTGACCTGATTTTGCTAGACATAATGATGCCCAATATGGATGGTATGGAGTTATGTCATAAACTTCGTGCTCAGGAAGAATTTAACAATACACTGATTGCCTTTCTTACTGCGAGAGGTGAATCTTTTACTCAGATATCTGCCCTAGATGCAGGTGGTGATGACTTTATTACAAAACCTATCCGCCCAAATGTTCTTGCGAGCCGTATCAGAGCCCTCCTTAGAAGAAGACCTAATCAAGAAAATAATTCGGAAGTTCTGACCTTTGGAGAATTGAAAATAGATTTGGAATCATTCTCATTACAACTAAACGAAGAGAATGTGCC
>CAYNJK010000025.1:0-15757 GCA_964397575.1 uncultured Saprospiraceae bacterium | reverse complement strand
GGTTTTCCTAAAATGCGTATAGAAGAAGCCGCAGCAAAAAAACAAGCAAGGATAGACAGTGCACAGGATAAGATCATAGGAGTAAATATATACAAGCAAGAAATAAGTGCTGACATAGATGTACTCGAAGTGGATAATTCTGCCGTAAGGGAGGCTCAAGTTTCAAGACTACAAAAAATAAAAACTAGTAGAAACAGTACGGCGGTAGCTGAAGCGCTGACAGCCTTACAAAACTGTGCTGCCTCCGGAGAGGGCAATCTTTTAGAACTAGCCATAACCGCAGCAAGAGCTAGGGCAACTCTAGGAGAAATATCTATGGCAATGGAAAAAGAATTTGGCAGATACAAAGCAGTACACCAAACCATAAAAGGCGCCTATATGAATGAGATTTCTGACAACAATGAATTCAAACAAGCAAGATCCCTGTCTGACCAATTTGCCGAAAAAGTAGGTAGACGACCTAGAATCATGATAGCCAAACTAGGTCAGGATGGACATGATAGAGGTGCTAAAATAATTGCTACCAGCTTTGCAGACTTAGGCTTTGATGTAGATATAGGGCCTTTATTTCAGACGCCAAAAGAAGCTGTGCAACAGGCTGCTGAAAATGATGTACATATCCTAGGCATCTCTTCACTGGCTGCTGGTCACAAAACTCTAGTACCTCAGGTGATTGCAGAACTAGAAAAGATAGGTCGGCCCGATATAATTACCATCGTAGGAGGTGTTATTCCTCCAAAAGATTATGACTTTCTTTTCGAAAAAGGTGTCCTTGGAGTATTTGGTCCAGGAACTATAATCTCAGAAGCTGCAATACAGATTCTAAATGTCATGTTAGAAGACTTGTAAATCGACATGTCAGTTAGCTAATCCCTATATTTGGATTAGGATTTAATAAATAATTATTTACAATACTAAAAATCTACCTGTGAAGCTTAAACTAATATTTATCTCTCTTCTAGCCTTAACTTTTGTTTGTTGTGGAGATGATGACGATAATATGATGACGGACGATTGTGATACCTCAGGCATTACTTACACAAACACTGTCGCCAGCATAATAAATGGGTCATGCTCTATACCTGGCTGCCATGTACCAAATTCTTCAACGTTTAGTATGATCGATTACAATGCTACTTTTATAGCGGCTGGTTTTGGTTCCATGGTAGGTGCACTAAATCATGAGCCTGGTTTCACGCCTATGCCCAATCCTCCTGGCTCTCCTAAGATAGCCCAGTGCGACATAGACAAGATAGAAGCGTGGATAGCTGATGGTGCCCCTGAATAGTACTACTCTTTAGTTACAATAATATAAATGAAGGTTGCTGTTATAGGAGGAGGTGCGGCAGGATTCTTTGCTGCTATCAATCTCAAGGATAACTATCCAGATGCAGCGGTGACCATCTTTGAAAAATCCAAAAAACTATTATCAAAAGTAAAGGTGTCCGGCGGTGGCAGATGCAATGTCACCAACGGCACCTCTTCTATTTCCGAGCTAGCCAAAGCCTATCCTCGCGGTAACAGACAACTCAAAAAACTTTTCAGAGAATTCTCTAATCGAGATTGCATGGAATGGTTTGAAAAGAGATCTGTTCCTTTGGTTATACAAGAAGACAATTGTGTTTTTCCTAAATCTCAAGATTCTCAGACAATAATAGATTGTTTCTTGCAAGCAGCTCATAAGCATGCAATAAAAATAAATACAAGCCATGCTGTGACTCTCATAAGTTATCAGGATAGCAGGCTTACTTTACATTTTAGAAATAATGAGACTACTCAGAGTTTCGATAAAATAATAGTTGCCACTGGAGGTTCTCCTAAAAGAACAGGCCTAGAATGGCTAGAAGACATAGAGCTAGGAATAACGGATCCAGTTCCATCTCTCTTTACTTTCAATATGCCCAGTGAAAAGATCACCGAACTCATGGGTATCGTAGTAGAAAAAGCCCGTGTGAAAATACCGAGCACAAAATTGACAGCAACAGGTCCGTTACTCATTACACATTGGGGTATGAGTGGTCCAGCTATCTTGAAGCTTTCTGCCTTTGGCGCCAGATTATTAAATGACTACGCTTATAAGTTTCAGGTACAAGTAAACTGGGTAGATATCCAAAACAACAACCAAGTAGCCGAACAACTCTACCAGCTAATACAGGAACATCCTAAAAAGCAAATTAGCAATTACAGACCATTCGGACTTCCAGAACGGCTCTGGCTATTTCTCATTGGGAAGTGCAATTTACCTCCTACCAAACTGTGGCAAGACCTCGGAAAAACAGGTATAAATAAACTGACCAATATACTTTGCAACGACCTATATACAGTAAATGGAAAAACAACCTTCAAGGAAGAATTCGTCACTTGTGGTGGTATCAGTCTAGACAGTATCGATTTCAAAACCATGAACAGCCGGATCCATCCCAATATCTATTTTGCTGGCGAGGTACTAGACATGGACGGTATAACTGGAGGTTATAACTTTCAAGCGGCGTGGACTACAGCCTATGTTGCGGCAAGATTACTTTAGGTTAGTTTAGAATAGTGACCGTCCCCGCAAAAGTTTCTATGACCCCATCAATAAATGTAATCTCTGCAGACCAAACAAAAACACCTGGATCAACAGGAACATTATTAATTCTGCCATTCCATCCTTCGGTACCATCTACACCTTGCATGTCCAAGCCTTCATACACTAGATTGCCCCATCTGTCATAGATGAGCAGATTATAAGAGTCTACTTCTTGGCTACGGAATATGGTGAAAAATCTGTCATCTCCAGATTCTGAAAGACTGAAGACAGTGGGTACATAAAAATTTCTGTTCTTATTTACTGTAATGAAAATCTCATCAGTAGTTGTGCATTCATCCACAGAGGTGATGGCTACTTCTACTCTCTGATCAAAGGTCGGTGTAAGATAGGTCTCTGAGCAAATGAGACAACTTACAGCATCATCGGAAGTCCAGACAATATTGCCTATTGTGATGTCATTGAGCTGTACAGCTAGAAAGATACTGTCACCTAGATTAACTTCCATATTATCTCCGAGATCTACAACAGGAATCTCAGGAGCGGTTATTATATCAGTACTAGTAAGCGTACATCCATTCTCATCTCTGAGGGTAAGAGTATAGGTGCCTTCTTCAAGATTTGGAAAAGTTCTTCCAAGCATGAAATCATTGCCATCTAAAGAAAACTCGTAGCTGCCTACACCTCCTTCTACCGAACTGACACTGACTGAACCACTTTCGAAACCCTCACAAGAAGGATCGGCAAAGTCCACTTGCATCATCAAGGGCGCTGGACTGGTGGTAGTATAACTATCTACCACTTCACATCCTTGTACATCAGTAACTGTAAGACTGTAGGTTCCAAGTGAAAGATCCATTACATCAGCAGTATTTTCATTGTTACTCCATCGGTAACTATATGGCGGCGTACCTCCTGAGACAGTACTTATAAGCATAGCATCAGCACTATCCGAACAACTTATATCAAAGCCATTTCTATCTACTGAATTTATTTCCATTTCCAATCGATCAGGTTCTGATAGTTCAGTAATCAGAATTTCGAAATTGCCAAAACCATCTGCTATTGTAATCAGATAAGTTCCAGCTTCTAGATTGGACAAAGTCTCCACATCAGTACCAGAAGAAATAGTACCTGAGTCTCTGCTGGAATTATCGCCTAACTGTTCCCACCGATAGGTAAATGGAGCAGTACCATTTATAACTGAAAATTCTATTTCACCTGAAGCTTCCCCAAAACACAACACATTCTCTCCAGTGTATTCGCCTACAATATTGCATTCTATTACATCAAGCAATAAATTGATAAGGCTATCGCATCCTCCTTCATCAAGTACTACTTCCTGAAAGCTGCCTGGTATCCCAAAACTGGACTCGCCAATTTCGATAAAGTCGCCATCGCAGATAACGAAATCCAAATCAGTAATCGGTGTTTCTAACTTGGTCACACTGACATTAACAATAGAATCACAGCCCGTACTACTTTCCAAGGTAAAACTAAAATCACCGCCGTCACAGAGTACTTGTCCAGCTACTTCAAAACAGTCTTCTTCGCAAAAGCTGTCTGTTATATTGGTTTCTGGGGTAGCCGCAACTGTTATTGTTTCGCAAACGGTAGGTGCTTCGTTGCAGGGATTACCAGGAGTCAGGCACAACGTATAAGTTCCGGGCCTGTCAAAATTGAGTTCCACAGAAGGTTCACTGATATCTCCGACTACTACACCATCCAGAACCCATTCGAACAAGGTGGCACCTATTATCGAGCTCGAGCTATAACTCACCGGCGTATCTAAGCAAGGACGCATATCACCAGAAATCTCTGCTTCACCAGTCAACTCATCTATAGAAGTTATTCCCTCTAATACATTGAAAGTCCAATCGCAATTGTCCATTCTGGCACCATCCATCACGATGTAATAGTACTGGCCGATAACCAATGGCCTATTATTTATTATTGTACCAGATGTCCCAGGATCGATAGCATCAAACCCGCCAAAGCAATTTGATATCCGCTCAAAATTATCGCATCCCAGACCTTCATACAATCCAAACTCCAATCCTAAGCCTTGTTCACAATTAGAAACAGCAAGACTGATTCTCAGATCTGTACTTCCTGCAATAAAAGCTATCCATTGCATATTGTGCACTTGTAGAGTACAATCGCCTTGAAAAAGAGGGGGAGCTTCTCCGATTATATCGCTATCGTGTCGCCCTGTAAAACCATTTATATCGCAAATAATGCAGGCTTCAGCACAGGTAGGGGTCATCTCGGGATTCATAGGATCACAAGGCAGTGGCTGTGCCATGACGACATACACTGCGATAGAAAACCAAAATGTTATTATCCAAGACCTCATCTTGTCAATTTCTCTGCATACTTAACAAACTTACAACCTTAAAATTGTCAGTATGGTCTACAAATTCTTTGTTTACCAATACAAAGTACAAACAATAACACTTCTATCAAGTTTACCCTAATCAAATAAAAAGCCCTAAATCCATGAAATAACTCTCACAAACCCGAAATGAACCTATTTTATACTATAACTCATCTTTAAATTTTTATGCTTTAAAAAAATCTGATGCTCCTCAATTCACTCAATGGTCATCTTTAAGTAATTGCTAGAAGTACCTTTTCTATACTTTCGGTATAAAGACAATTACCTCATAAAACGACCTACCCCATAAGTAAACAAAGATTCAAAATCTTGATATAGCTATATTTGCAGTCTGATTACAGAAACTTATGAGACATCTTATAATCTGGCTTCTTCTTACTACTGCTTGTCATGCACTGAATGCGCAGGATATCGATATAAAACAGCAGTTCCGGTACAATATTACCGAAGCCTTAGATCCCATTACTGTAGATGGCAAATTAGAAGAGCAGACCTGGCAACAAGCAGAGATAGGTACTAATTTCTGGCAAAAAGTGCCTTTCTTTTCTGAAGACACGGACCCAAAGACTGAAATAAAACTGAGCTACGATGATAAGTTTTTATATGTAGCTGCACTCTGTTACCAGACCGAACCCACAGTTATCACGACCTTGAAAAGAGACGAGTACTGGGACAATGATGGGATAGCCGTAATTTTAGATCCCCTAAATACAAGATCCAACTCGGTACTTTTTGGCACCTCAGCCGCTGGTGTTCAGTGGGATGCCGAAAGGTCTCAGACCTCAGGGATAAATTCTGACTGGAGCAATAAATGGTATGTAGAAACGCAGGTGACAGATAAGTACTGGTCAGCAGAGTTTGCGATACCACTCAGAATTCTTAGGTACAATACAGAGGTCAAGGAGTGGGGACTCAACTTTGTAAGAAACCTGATTTACTGCAATGAATTTCATAATTGGACTGCCGTACCCGAAGGTTTCTGGCCGCCCAATGCAGCTTTTGCAGGCACACTAGCCTGGGATCAAGCACCTAAGAAACAGAAAGGAAATTTTAATGTGATTCCTTATGCCTTAGGGACGATCTCTAAAGAGCAAGGATCAGCGACATCTGTAGCAGCTGACGTCGGCTTAGATGCTAAAGTAGCTGTCAGTTCTAGTCTCAATCTCGACCTGACTATCAATCCAGATTTCTCGCAAGTCGAAGTAGACGAGCTCGTCACCAATCTTACTAGATTCAATATATTTCTTCCAGAGAAGAGAACCTTTTTTCTGGAAAATGCCAACATCTTCCAGGGCTTTGGTAACAGCAGCACAAGACCTTTCTTCTCCAGATCTATAGGACTGGATGGGAATGCACAACCTGTACCCATTCTATATGGTGCCAGACTTACTGGAAATGCAACCCCGACTACACGTATAGGTGCTATGAATGTGCATTCGAGGACAACGGACGCCTCGCCCGGCCAGAACCAATCTGCTCTGGCAATCAATAAGCAGATAGGCAGATCATTCATTCAGGGACTATTGCTGAATAGGCAAGCCTTTGATGGTACCGAATCTATCTCCAATGATTATGGGCGGAATGCCAGCGTAGAAGGATTGTATTCCTCAGATAATGGTCAGTGGAATGTATGGAGTGGTGCCCATTTTTCTTTTAAGCCAGACATAGAAGGCGACAATAGTTATTATTTGGCTGGATTTAATTACACCAATCCCAACTGGCAATTCCTCAATGATTTCAACATGGTCAATAGGAATTACTTTACCGATCTCGGTTATGTGATAAGAAGAGACAACTATGACGCTGAAAGGGATACGCTGATCAGAACAGGATATATCTCTAATTACAGTTCCCTAGATTATATCATTAGGCCCAGAGACGGAAAGGTCCAGAGACATACTTTCGGAGTAGAGAACCTGCTGGTCTACAATCCAGACTGGACTTTTAATGAGCGGTATAACAGGATCAGATATTTCATGACTTTCAGAAATACATCTGAATTTCAGATTAGATTCAACATCAATGAGCTGGACCTGCTCTACCCTTTTACATTTACAGGAGAAGAGCCTCTGCCTGTAGGAGAATACAATAGTCTGGATCTCAATCTTGTCTACAACTCAGACCAAAGAAAAAATCTGTCTTATGAGCTAATGGCACAAACAGGAGGATTCTATAATGGTAGTCTCAATCAGTTTAGGGCCTCAGTAAATTATCGTGTACAGCCCTGGGGTAATTTTTCTGTAGGCTACGAATGGAACGACCTAAAGTTTCCTGAGCAATTTGGAGAAAGAAGACTGACAGCCATTGTTTCTAAGGTCGAGATTGGTTTCTCACGTAATCTGTTATGGACGACCCTATTCCAGTTTGTAGATCAGTCAGAATTTATGGGTATAAATAGTCGTCTACAATGGCGCTTTTCACCTATGTCAGATATCTTTCTCGTCTATGTAGATAACTATCAAGTACTCGATGGACGTAACGCAGGATTGCCATTTAGTTCAGATAATAGAGCACTGTTTCTTAAGGCAAGTTATTGGTATTAGAGCATACTCATGGTGTTAAAGTATTCGCAAGTAGTCTAGTCTTCATCATAATATTCCTCTTCTTCACTATCTAGCTCCTCAACAAGATTAAGCACCCACAGTATAACTTTAGGGCTGAGATACTTGGAGATGCCGGCTTTTCTCTGAGCTGTCTTTAGGATATTTATGTTCTTGTAACTGAAATTTCTTGCTTCCGCTTCATCAATGTATTCTTGCCATTCATCAGCTGTATACATATCAAACTGGCCTTTAATAATATCCACATCTGTAGGGTCTTGTAGATCGTAGTCGGGCATGGTAGATAGCTATTTGATAATTATGATTGCTAATGTCTGCTTTTTATCTGTGACATAGCAATTTTATTAAACATATAAGCTATTAGATATTATAGTATTAGCCTTAAATAACTGAAATTTGTGCCTTTGAGAGCCTAGATATAAATGACGCTATGATTACTTTCTTTGGACAGCCTTCTGATACCATTTTTGCTGTAGAAACTACTACCGCCTTGTCGACAGAGGACAGCCAAAAACTGACTTGGCTTTTTGGAGAGCAGACCCCGCTCGATGCTCGTAAACTAGAGGGTATGTACGTAGGACCTCGGGCTGCCATGATCACTCCATGGAGTACTAATGCAGTAGAGATTACTCAGAACATGGCCATCTCAGGTATCTTACGAATAGAGCTATTTCAGAAAACTGAAGCCAAGGACAACCATGATCCGATGATCTCGCAAGTCTTCTCACAGCTCGATCAAGAGCTATTTACAATAGAAGTGACTCCAGATCCAATCAAAGAAATCTCAGACATAGCAGCCTACAACAAAACAGAAGGACTTGCTCTAAATGACGAAGAAATTTCTTACCTGGAATCAGTAGCAAAAAAGATAGGACGGTCACTGACAGATTCTGAAGTATTCGGATTCTCACAAGTCAATAGCGAGCATTGTCGCCATAAGATATTTAATGGCACCTTCATCATCGATGGTGAAGAGCAGTCTCAGTCTCTTTTCCAACTTATCAAAGAAACATCCAAACAAAACCCCAATACAATAGTCTCCGCTTATAAGGATAACGTTGCCTTTATCAAAGGACCACAGGCTATCCAGTTTGCGCCAGAAACAGCTGACAAGCCAGATTATTATAAGAAAAAAACATTTGACGCTGTCATCTCGCTAAAAGCCGAGACCCACAACTTTCCGACAACTGTAGAACCCTTTAATGGTGCAGCGACAGGTTCTGGTGGAGAAATAAGAGATCGGCTAGCTGGAGGCAAAGGCTCTCTACCTCTGGCAGGTACAGCACTGTATATGACAGCTTATTCCAGACTGAAGGATGATAGGCCTTGGGAACAGGCGATGCCACCGAGGCCCTGGTTATATCAGACTCCTCTAGATATTCTGATCAAGGCGTCCAATGGTGCTTCAGACTTTGGTAATAAATTCGGTCAGCCACTTATCAATGGTTCACTGCTCACCTTTGAACATGAAGAGGCAGATAGAAAGCTGGCTTATGACAAGGTGATCATGATGGCGGGTGGTATCGGCTATGGTAAAAGTGAACAAGCAAAAAAAGACATACCTAAGAAAGGAGACAAAATTGTTCTACTCGGTGGTGACAACTACAGAATAGGGATGGGCGGCGCGGCTGTCTCCTCCGCCGAAGGTGGAGAATTCAGCTCTGGTATAGAACTCAATGCTGTCCAACGGTCCAATCCTGAAATGCAAAAGCGTACTGCCAATGCCATTAGAGGTATGGTAGAAAGCGCTACCAATCCTATTGTCTCTATTCACGATCATGGTGCAGGAGGGCATCTCAATTGTCTTTCAGAATTGGTGGAAGAAACAGGCGGCATCATAGACTTAGATAAATTACCTATCGGTGATCCTACCCTATCCAGTAAGGAAATTATCGGCAATGAATCTCAAGAAAGAATGGGATTGGTTATCTCAGAGAAAGACTTGCCCATCTTGAAAAAGATTGCCGAAAGAGAAAGAGCACCCCTCTTCGAAGTCGGAACCGTCACAGGTGATCACCGCTTTACTTTTAAGTCGGAAAGCAATCAAGCACAACCGATGGATTTGGCGCTGGAAGACATGTTCGGCAGTTCACCCAAAACGATACTCTCTGACTCTACACAGAATAGAAGCTATGCAGAAATAGAATATAGCCAAGACAAAATCCAGAGCTACATAAGGTCCGTCCTAAAACTAGAAGCGGTAGCCTGCAAAGACTGGCTGACAAACAAGGTAGACAGATGTGTAGGAGGTCGCGTCGCTAAACAGCAATGTTGCGGACCACTACAACTGCCACTCAATAATGTCGGCGTCATGGCTATCGATTATGATAATGTAGACGGCATCGCCACATCGATGGGGCATGCGCCTATAAGTGGCTTGCTAGATGCAACGGCAGGTTCTAGAAATGCGATTACTGAGGCACTTACTAATATTGTATGGGCACCACTAAAAGATGGACTACAATCGGTTTCTCTTTCTGCTAACTGGATGTGGCCCGCAAAGAACGAAGGTGAAAACGCAAGACTCTATGAAGCTGTAAGAGCTATCTCAGAATATGCCATAGAATTAGGAATCAATATTCCAACTGGAAAAGACTCCCTTTCTATGAAACAAAAATATCCTAATGAAGAAGTCTACTCGCCTGGAACGGTAGTCATATCTGCTGTAGGTCATTGCTCTGATATTACTAGAATTGTAGAACCTGTACTCGCAGCAAATGGTGGTGACATCTACTATATCAATCTATCCCAGGATGCTTACAAGCTCGGCGGCTCTTCTTTTGCGCAGACGCAAAACAAGCTCGGTACAGAGACTGCAGGCGTCAATGATTCTGATAAAGTTATACATACCTTCAACTGCTTACAGAAACTGATAAAAGCAGGAAAAATTACGGCAGGTCATGATATCTCATCTGGTGGGATGCTGACGACCCTACTAGAACTTTGTTTTCCAAGCAATAACGTTGCCGCTGAGATCGACCTAAGTGAATTACAGGAAGCTGATACTGTCAAGCTGTTGCTCTCAGAAAACGCTGGACTAATCTTCCAATCTACGGATGCAGATATCAGAGCAATTTTCGCTAAAGAACAAGTGCATTGTATTAAACTAGGCACTGTAATCAGCGGTCAGTCACTAATTGTGAAAAATGAGAAGACCTACAAGTTCAACATTCCAGAACTGAGAGATTGCTGGTTCGAAACTTCTTATTTACTAGACAGTAAGCAGACATCAGGAACACTGGCTAAGGAACGTTATGACAATTACAAGAAGCAGGCACTAGATTTTGTGTTTCCAGGAAATTTCTCTGGACAGTTGCCACAGATAGACAAGAAAGCTATCCGCCCTAAGGCTGCTGTACTAAGAGAAAAAGGCAGCAATTCTGAAAGAGAACTGGCACATGCTATGTACCTAGCTGGCTTTGATGTAAAGGATGTGCATATGACAGATCTTATCTCCGGTAGAGAAACCTTAGAAGACATCCAATTTCTAGGTGCCGTAGGCGGCTTTTCTAATTCTGACGTACTAGGTTCCGCTAAAGGATGGGCCGGTGCATTCCTTTATAACGAAAAAGCAAAGACGGCCTTGGATAAGTTTTTTGCTAGAGAAGATGTATTATCTGTAGGCATCTGCAATGGTTGCCAACTCTTCATGGAACTAGAACTCATCAATCCTGAGCATGACAAGCATGGAAAGATGATACATAACAATTCCAAGAAACATGAGAGCAATTTTACTTCAGTAGCAATACAAGAAAACAACTCTGTGATGTTGTCTTCACTGGCAGGCACCAAACTCGGCGTATGGATTTCTCATGGTGAAGGAAAATTCGACTTGCCAAAATCAGAAGACCAGTATGCTATAGTTGCTAAGTATGGCTATGATAGTTATCCTGCCAATCCGAATGGTAGTGATTACAATACAGCCATGCTGTGTTCTCAAGATGGTAGACACCTGGTAATGATGCCACATATAGAAAGAAGTATTTTCAGATGGAACTGGGCACATTATGACGAAAGTAGAGCTGATGTTATCAGCCCCTGGATAGAAGCTTTTGTAAACGCTAAGAACTGGATTACTGAAAAAAACAGTTAGATGGGTAAGAAAGTTATAGTAACAGGAGGTGCTGGATACATCGGTTCACATACTGTTGTGGAATTGGTCAGCGCAGGTTATGATCCTGTTATCGTAGACAATCTATCTAACTCTAACATTGGAGTACTGGCCGGCATCAAGGAAATAACACAGCGTAATATACCTTTTGAAAATATCGACCTTTGCGATGGACCACTATGCAAAACATTCTTTGAGAAGCACAAAGATGCAGTGGGGGTCATTCATTTCGCAGCTCTAAAAGCGGTTGGCGAAAGTGTCGCAAGGCCCGTCCATTATTACAAGAACAATCTCTTCAGTCTTATAAATGTCATAGGAGGCATGAAGGACAACGGCATTATGAACCACATCTTCTCTTCTTCCTGTACTGTTTATGGCCAACCAGAAGCATTACCTGTTACAGAAGATTCTCCAGTGCAAGCAGCAGCTTCCCCCTATGGGAACACAAAGCAGATAGCAGAAGAAATTCTTAGTGAAGACATTACTAGTCGTACCGACAACAGCAAGGTCATAGCCCTGAGATACTTCAATCCGATAGGTGCTCATGACTCTGCGCTCATCGGAGAGCTACCTCTAGGCGTGCCCAATAATCTCATTCCATTTATTACTCAGACAGCAGCGGGTATAAGAGAACAACTTAGTGTCTTTGGATCTGATTATGATACCACTGATGGTACGCCTATCAGAGATTATATCCATGTCGTAGATCTTGCTCAAGCGCATGTAGTCGCTCTGGAGAGATTACTAAAGAATACTAACAAAAATAGGTACGAAGTCTACAATCTGGGTACTGGCAAAGGGTATACAGTACTGGAGGTTATACAGTCCTTCGAAAAAATGTCTGGCCTTAAACTTAATTACAAACTCATAGACCGAAGACCTGGAGATATAGAAGCCACCTATGCTGATACTCAGCTGGCAAAAAATGAACTAGGCTGGCAAGCACAACGCAGTCTCGACGACATGACCAGTTCGGCTTGGAAATGGCAACAATCCTTGGGATAGAATTAGCAATTACAAAATCTCTTTTCCAAAAGTAGATCGTCATTAAAAATTGAACTTATTTTTGGGGCATGGAGAATGCTTATGATACAGTAGTCGGTCTGGAAATACACGTACAACTTAATACAAAAAGTAAGGCCTTTAGCAATGACAAGAATAACTTCGGTAGTTCACCTAATGAAAATATACATCCAGTAAGCATCGCACTGCCAGGTGCCTTACCGAAAACCAACAGATCACAAGTACTCTCATCAGTAAAATTAGGTGTCGCTCTGGACAGCACTATTAATAAAAATTCCTATTTCGATAGGAAAAACTATTTCTACCCAGATTCTCCTAAAGGTTATCAGATTACTCAAGATGGACAACCAATTCTTGTTGGTGGCCAATTTAGTTTTGACACTGGAGGAACTCGTAAGTCTATCAGAATACACCATGTACACATGGAGGATGATGCAGGAAAATCCATCCATGACCTAGATGATCATCATACTATGATAGACCTTAATCGTGCAGGGACTCCCCTACTAGAAGTCGTCACAGAGCCAGACTTTAGCACGGGCCAAGAGGTGTCAGATTTCCTTGCGGCCTTCCAGATTCTGATACGCTATCTAGAAATTTCTGATGCTAACATGGAAGAAGGCTCACTAAGATGTGACTGTAACGTATCAGTAAAACCTGCTGGACAAGTCACTCTAGGGACCAGATGTGAAATCAAAAACATCAACTCGAAAAAATTTGCCAAGATAGCCATCGCCTACGAACGAGATCGTCAGATAAAGACTCTCGAGCAAGGACAAACAATACTACAGGAGACGCGACTCTTTGATGCTAATACTTTAGCAACTTATAGTATGAGGAAAAAAGAAGAGGCTCTCGATTACCGCTATTTTCCTGACCCTGATCTACAACCTATTATTCTTTCAGAAGAACTGATACAAAATATAAAATCGGGCATAGACTTTCTACCATGGACAGCGCAAGAGCAGCTAGAAAAGTCTGGCGTACAAACCGACAAAGCCAAAAGCCTTTCTACTGATAAAAATATGGTGATCTACTTCATTACCCTCAATCACTATCTAAAAGAACCCAAACTAGTAGCAGACTTTGTGCAAAATCATATCAGTCCTCACTGGTCTGAAATAAAAGATGCTAATCATCACTTACTAAAGGACAGATGGGTAGAACTCCTACAACTTATCAATGAGAACAAACTAAGTGCTTCTAGTGCTTATCAGAAACTTATACCACAAATCCTAGCAGACCATACAAAATCCGTTGCGAGTCTCGCTGAAGCCGAGAATCTATTAATTGTAGCATCTTCTGAAGACGAACTCATTTCTATATGTCAGGAAATCTTAACTAGTGCGCCAGATAAAGTTGCGGCTTACAAGAAAGGAAAAAAAGGCTTACTTGGTTTTTTCATGGGGCAAGCTATGAGAAAAGGCAAAAGCTACAACCCTAAAGAGCTACAAAAAACCTTTGAGCAATTACTGGCTTAAAGTGTAATTCTAGATGTACAATTGATTATATCTTTTTCATCATTAGAAGCGATGATGACAGTTTTGTTAGTAGTATATTCTTCTAAAAGTTGATTATACCAGCCCTTTTTACTTTCATCCAAAAAAGATGTCGGTTCATCTAACAGCAGAATAGGTGCATCAATCACAAAGGCAAAACCGAGGGCTAGTCTTTGTTTCATACCTGAAGAAAAATATCGTACTTCCTTATCTTTTTGTTTCCTGAAGTCAGTGAGCTCCAGAAACTCGTCAAGTGAATGGATCAGCAACGGCTTGAATAAGCTATAGTGTTTGTAGAGTTCTGCTATTGTAAGTTCTTCATCGAGTTCGGAATAGGCGGCAGAAATAGCTAGAAATTTAAAGATGTCATCCCTATCTACTTTCTTGTCCAGATGAGAATAGATAATCTGGCCTTTGCTGGCAGACAGAAATCCGGAGATGATTTGTATCAAAGTGGATTTTCCAGATCCGTTAGCACCAGTTATTGCAACTTTTTCTCCAGAGCGAATCACAGCATCAATATCCTTGAGGACCCAGCCCGTCGTATATCTCTTACTTATCTTGTCTAGAGTTATCGTCATTATTAGTCTCCTATGAGGCTATTGAATCCTCTCATCAGTCCTTTCTCAGATTTATCAATGAAGTCGAGGATGTCGGTTTTCTCTTGGCTGCCTGGCATCGCTTTTTCTATATGCTCTAAGGCTTTGGACATAGACCAACCCTTGATGAATAATACGCGATAGATATCTTGTATCCTATCTATTGACTCTTTAGAAAAGCCTCTTCTTTCCAGGCCTATCCTATTGACCCCGACATACGAAAGAGGTTCTCGAGCGGCCTTCACATAAGGAGGAACATTTTTTCTGACCAGACTGCCTCCAGTTATATAAGTATGGTCTCCTATATTGACAAATTGTTGGATGGCTGTCATACCACCAATAGAAACATGACTTCCTAGTATAACATGACCTGCAAGGTTGACAGCATTGGCGATGATACAATTTTCACCCACGTGACAATCATGAGCGACGTGCACATAAGCCATAAGAAGAGAATTGTTTTCGACGACTGTTTTGCCATAAGCCTTGGTGCCTTTATTTATTGTGACACATTCTCTTATGAGTACATTATCGCCGATGATGGCTTTTGTCTTTTCGTCTTTATATTTTAAATCTTGTGGGTCTGCTCCTAAGACTGCGCCTGGAAATATTTTACAATTCTTACCTACTGTAGTACCTGAATAGATTACAACATTAGAACATATTCTGGTACCTGCACCTATAGAAACTTCATCATCTATAAACGCGAACGGTTCTATGATTACGTCCTCTCCAATTTGCGCATTGGGATGTATAGATGCTAGTGGGGAAATTTTACTCATACAATATTAACTCGGCTATAAAGCTAATAAATATGTACTAAGATTTATCCTTGGCGACAAGACCTTCTTTCAAGCTGATTTGGGCGGTGAGTTCTCCTTCCGAGACAATGTTGTTACCTACATAGACAGTTCCTTGCATCTGAAAGATACCTCTTCTTATAGGAGCCATTAGTTCCATCTTTAGAATAAGAGTATCACCAGGTTTAACCAGACGCTTAAACTTTACCTTGTCCATCTTAAGAAAATAGGTATTATAG
>CAYNJK010000024.1:3842-15997 GCA_964397575.1 uncultured Saprospiraceae bacterium | reverse complement strand
ACAACATTGTCCAAATCAAATAAATTCTGAATTCTTAAGTAGACATTAATCCCAAGATTTCTGTTAGACTCTTCAGATAATTTCAATGAAAAGTTTTTGTCAGCCTGAAGGTCTGCACTGAATACCCACGGCAATCTATTCTCATTAATATTTGTTCTGATAGAGGCGCCTGTAGGAGAGGTCACCTGAGCAAAAGTTGAGAACGGTCTTCCTGATATTGCATTCAATAATAGATTGACACCAAAGTTTGCTAGTATATCTGTATCTCCTATTCGAGGTCCATTATAAGCATTACCAGAACCATATCTGTAGTCAGCAACTAAAGTGATGGCATGTGTCTCATCAAATGAAAGTGGCAATAGGGTTCTGATATTTCTCTGTCCATTTATTCCAGCAGATGAAGTCGCATTAGACCCTGTTCCTCTAGCATTCTGGAAAGTATAACTTGCATTCAGTTGGAAATTGTTAGTTCTTCTAAGGTCATAGGAGAAAACAAATCCTTTTACTGTTCCGAAATCGATATTTGAGAAGGTCTGATAAGAACCTACCGTAGGAACAAAGTTGAATGTTCTAGCTTGAA
This sequence comes from uncultured Saprospiraceae bacterium, assembly GCA_964397575.1. Classification (GTDB taxonomy): domain Bacteria; phylum Bacteroidota; class Bacteroidia; order Chitinophagales; family Saprospiraceae; genus RFSX01. The sequence continues at coordinate 15,417 of CAYNJK010000024.1, read as the reverse complement.
TCATATCTCTAAGCTCTCTATAGTATAGTGACAGCTTGATAGCTGAAGAGTTAGAAACTTTCTGCTGGAACCCTACTTCATAATCTATTGTCTTCTCTGGTCTCAGATCAGGATTTGCTCCATTGAATCTTCCGATATTGAAGAAGTAATAGTTTAGTGGTGATGCATAGACTGCTCCTGGATTAGGTCTCTGTACTAGTACATCGTAATGTGCAAAGAAGCCAGCGTCCTCAGAAATAGGGAAAGAGAAAGCCAGTCTTGGCATTACATTCAGCTGCGGATCATAATCTGTAAATGAGATACTAGGATCATAAGCATTTATTACCTGATTTCCACTTGCGTCCAGAACAGGATTACCATTCTCATCTTGTACTCTTTCGTACAATTGAGGATTCCTCTTCAGCTCATCTTGCTCTATAAATGATGGGAAGACCAGTCCACCACCAAATAGAAGGTTACCTTCTGTAGCAGTACCATCTGGCTGGAACCATTCTTCTCCTCTTCTATATGCAACAACTTCATTGCTGCCATCTTCTGTTACATATACTTTGTAGTCGTCAGGGATAGATGGAGGTCTTATGACTTCTGGGTTTCTCGCATAAAATTGCTCTGCAGTTTCTATATCTACCAGAGAGAAAGGATCTCTAAGAACCTGAGTATTGGCATCATAATAATCCAATCTTACTCCTAATCTGAAGATGATATCTTTGAAAGTAAATTTGTCCTGAAGATATCCCGCAATATAGATAGGATTAAATGGTGCTACATTGAATGTACGTCTTCCTTCATCATCTGTTCCAGTAAAGAAGTCATTGAATGAAGTAGAGACTGGAATCTTGTTTCCTAGATAATCAAATCCAGAGTAACCCAGACCCAAATTGGCTTGATTAAGTAATTCTCCTGGAGAAAACATATCCAATCTCAATCGGCTAGGATGTACCCCATCTATATTGATAAAATCAGTTATCTCCGCACCTAATTCTTCTCTTACGGCTCTGAAAAATTTATTGCCTTGAAATTGAGCAGACTGATCATTAGGAAGGTAAGATTGCACCAACTCGCCAGTCACTGGGTCTAAAAATTCACCATCTGGCTTGCTTGTATCTACACCATTTTCTATGTGTCTATTGATATTGGCTCTCATAAGCTCCCATAGAGTAACAGGATTTATTCCCCATCCTCTTTGTATTCTTTGCTCATAAGTAAATCCAAACTGGATACTGTGCTTTCCAGATTCAGACCCTCCTGGGAATAAATCAAAACCACTTGCGATATTTACAGTGTATCGGTCTTCTTCACTTTTGTTAACAACATTATGTACACGTCCAACATTCGTAAACATGTTGAATATGTTACTCTGTATGTTGTTCGTAAATCCGTTTAACTCATTGAATCCTTGAGCAGAAAGGGTAGTATTGATAAGTGGATCTGGCGTAAACTCCCCACTCATCTGTGTCAATCCTTGGAATCCAAATAAGGTAGGTCCTGCAGGTGTATTGACCAAAACTGTCTGCCCCATAAAGTTCGTATCCGTCACCTCAGAGGTCTGCTTTATAAAATTGACATCTCTTACACCGTAGTAGCCATAGTTGAAGAGGTTTTGCTGGTGTCTCTGATCTTCCTGAGAAGTGTTTCCTCTTTCATACCCGATCTGGATAGAGTAAGCAGCGTTACGTATCAGAGAAGTTTTGTCTTTATCTTTGTTTGCACCTTGTCTCCCTATTTTATGTCTAAGTCTTAGATTGGTTCTAAATCCACTGCTAAGGGCAAATGGATTATTATTCCAATTAAGTAAACCTACTGAGACACCACCTGGTGTAAACTGGTTTTTAGAGTCATAATAGGCACCTGAAAAAGATAAATCTATATTATCTGTTACCCTAGCATCTATTTTCGCACTGACATTAAAGTCTCTATCGGATTCGTTAGGTCTTGCCTTTATAGGTTCAGGAATGTCATCTGTTGTCAGGAACTGAGCAGTAGGGAAAGAAACACCATCCACGACTGTAAGAGGGTTACGTTCCAATTCTTCTATCAGTTCCAAAGGAGCTCTGTATACACCTACTGCTGAAGGATCGTCATCTTGTACATTTCTATACTGTCCAAACAATCTGAAACCAACAATAGATCTCTCAGTTCCATCATCCATGGTCTTCTTTAATAGAGGACCAGAAAAATTGGCATTAAGCAAATTATAACCAAAAGCATCTAGATACTCACTGGTCTCCGCTTCTATACCCCCAGTAAATCTGTTAGAGGGTCCACGAGAAGTAATTGAGATAACTCCTCCTGTAACATCTCCATATCTGGCTTCTATACCTCCTGTGATAACCTGTAATTGCTCAATATCCGCCTGTGGTATGAGGTTTCCGGCATTGGCAGCATTGACCCTTACACCATCTACATAGTAGAAGGTGGCATCGGTTCTAGCGCCCCTCACCGATATAGCACCATTCTGGCTCACAGATACCCCAGCTGTTGTAGCTGCTATGGCACTTATGGCCTTGGTAGGCAGGGCCTCTATATTCTCGGCTGTCAGTGTTGCCCCCGAGGTGGTGTTATCCATCTCAATCAGTGGAACCTTATACCCGACGACCTCTATGACATCTATTAATTCTCCTTCGACTTTCATCTTGAAGTTAAGTGGCGTCACTTTTCCTGCTTTGGCTACTACACCAGTGATTCTTTGTGTTTGCAAACCTACATAGGACACCTCGACGTCATAAGTCCCTGGATCGACGTCAGAAAAGAAATAATTTCCGTCGAAATCAGATTCTGTACCAGTTACCAGAACTCCACCCTTATATAGGGCTACAGTACCAAAAAGTACTGGTTCTCCAGTGGCATCTTCTGTTATTTTTCCTTGTAGTTGTGTCTGACCTAAGATCATGGTAGACAGAAACATACACAAAATGAAAAGAGTAATATGTTTTTTCATTCGTTAGCTTTTGATTCTCAATTATTTAGAACTTCGTGTTAGCAAAGCCCACAATGTTAATAATTATTTAAATTGTCTCATAATTAATTCAAATCGAAGTCTCCACTTCGACAATAATCCTCTAGTGCTCTCCTGCGATTTTGGCCAATAGCACTTCTGCTATTTTCCGCAAGGATTCATGTGTCCAACCCGCTACATGTGGAGTGAGTATGACATTATCCATGGCATAAAGCCTATCAAATAGTTGATGATCTTCTGTAGAGAAGCGATGTGGTTTTTCATTATGGAAGACGTCTAGGCAGGCTCCTGCGACATGACCTTCTTCCAAGGCAGTTACGAGACCTTGCGTATCTATGACGGCGCCTCGTGAAGTATTTATCAAAATCAGGCCTTTTCTGCACTTTTTGAGAAAATCGTAGTCTACCAGTTGATGTGTTTCGTCCGTTAACTGGACGTGGAGACTTAGGATATCTGCCCGACTTGTTAGTTCGTTGATCGTTACATTCTCAAAGGTGTGGAATTCTTTTCCTAGATTCAATACATAGGGGTCATTATATATTATCTCTAGTGTCCATGATGACAATAACGAAGTTAATGCTTGTCCTGTATTGCCAAAACCGATAAGACCAATCGTCTTTCCCTCTAGTTCAAAGCCCCTATTAAGCTCCCTGTTCCAGATCTTCTCGCGGACTTCTGTATCACCTCTGCGGATGTTATTGGCCAGACAGAGCAGCATCCCTAGGGCATGTTCTGCAACAGCATTTCTGTTGCCTTCAGGAGAATTATAGACTGCTACGCCCTGTTCTTTGGCAGCTACCAGGTCTATTATATCTAATCCAGAACCCAATCTGCCTATAAATTCCAGCTTTGTGCCTCTTGCTATCCTCTCAGCTGTCATTTTTATCTTGGTGTTTATAATGACCCCCGTCAGCTCAGGCAAGAGCTCATCCAGCTCCTCAGGGTCAAAATCTTGGTCATAGATGACTTCATAATTCTGCTCTCTGAGACCTGCAATCAGAATATCGTGCACGTAATTGGTAACAAGTACTTTTTTCATACTCCCAAAAGTAGAATGGTTGGTGGAATAGTATAGCATGCATTGCAGGAACAATGCAATATATTTGCCTCCATGCAACAGAAACTGAGTGGACTGATACAAGCAGAGACAAAACTGCCTCTAGCTGGCATAACTGCTGTGGTCAAACTCCTAGATGATGGCGCCACGATTCCATTTATAGCGAGATACCGTAAAGAAATGACGGGCTCTATGGATGAGGTAGGCATAGCGGCTATCAAAAAAACCTATAACGATCTGCAGGATCTTATCAAAAGAAAAGAGACTATCCTTGCTTCCATAGCTGAACAAGGGGCTCTGACACCTGCACTGAAAAGTAAAATAGCTGGCTGCTGGAACAAAACCACTCTGGAAGACCTGTACCTTCCATACAAAAAGAAGCAAAAAACCAAAGCTACCATAGCCAGAGACAACGGCCTAGAACCTCTAGCCAAAATCATTATGGCCCAGAGAACCAATAGCCTCTTTTTCGATGCTAAAAACTATACCAATAAGAAGGTACCCTCAGCCGATGCGGCACTGGAAGGTGCTCGGCATATTATATCAGAGTGGGTCAGCGAAAATCCAAGAGCAAGAGAGCTGATAAGAAACAGCTATGAACGGTATGCAGAGATCTCCTCTAAAGTGGTCAAAAAGAAAAAGGAAGAAGCTGTCAAATACGAAGCCTACTTTGACTTTACTGAAGCGCTGAAAAAATCACCCTCCCACAGACTCTTGGCGATGTTCCGTGGCGAAAAAGAAGGCTTCCTAAAGGTCAAGCTCAGCATAGACCACAGCTTTGCCAAGCAAAAAATAAAACAACAATACATCAAGCAATCTAATAGTGATTGCTCTGATCAGATAGAACTCGCCATAGCAGATGCCTTGTCTCGACTCATCCTACCTTCTATAGAAAACGAAATCAAAAAGAAAGCAAAACAAAAAGCTGATCTAGAAGCCATAGATGTCTTTTCTAAAAACCTGAAAGACCTCTTGCTCATGGCACCACTGGGAGAAAAATCGGTTTTGGCTCTAGATCCTGGATTCCGAACAGGTTGTAAACTGGTAGTGCTGGATAGCAATGGCAATCTGTTACATAATACCACCATATATCCTCATCCACCACAATCCAAAATAGAAAATGCCCAGAGCACTCTGCTCCAGCTGGCTGATAAGTATAAGGTAAGGGCCATAGCTATCGGTAATGGCACGGCTGGCAAAGAGACCCATAAATTTGTCAAAGACATCAAATTTCCCAATCCCATAGATGCCTATTTTGTCAATGAAAGTGGGGCTTCCATCTATTCCGCATCAGCTGTGGCACGAGAAGAGTTCCCCGAGCAAGATGTTACTGTAAGAGGTGCCGTCTCTATAGGCAGAAGACTGATGGACCCTCTAGCTGAACTGGTCAAAATAGACGCCAAATCCATCGGTGTCGGTCAGTACCAGCATGATGTAGACCAGAAACTACTCAAAGCCAGTCTGGACAACACCATAGAATCTTGTGTCAATGCTGTCGGCATTAATATCAATACTGCCAGCAAACACCTACTTGTTTATGTCTCAGGACTGGGACCAGTTCTGGCACAAAATATTGTAGATCACAGAAGAGAAACGGGTCCTTTCAAGACCAGAAAAGACCTTCAAGCTGTAAAGCGGATGGGGAAGAAAGCCTTCGAACAAAGTGTCGGATTTCTTCGTATCAGAGATGGAGCTAATCCTCTAGACAATACCGCTGTACATCCGGAATCTTATCCTGTAGTCAAGAAAATAGCTAAGGACCTGAAGACAAAACCGGCTGCACTTGTAGGCAATCAGCAGTTACTAGAAACTATTCAGTGGAAGGAATATGTCACAGCAAAGACAGGACTTCCAACCTTGCAGGACATCCACAGCGAGCTCAACAAGCCTGGACTAGACCCCCGAGGATCAGCACAAGCAATGTCTTTCTCTAACCGTATAAATAGCATCTCTGATCTGCAGATAGGAATGATTCTTCCAGGAATTGTCAATAATGTCACAAAATTTGGTGCTTTTGTAGATATTGGAATCAAAGAGTCTGGCCTGGTGCATATATCTCAGATTGTAGACAGATATATAAAAGATCCGGCTGAAGTCCTTTCAGTAAGTCAGCAAGTTACAGTCAAAGTCTTAGACATAGATGTAACTAAGAAGCGCATTTCACTATCTATGAAGGCTGTCTGATAGCTGCTGTTAAAGCTGTCTTAAACACTTGGTCACGCTTAGAGATTCAGTTATTCTTGGCGTTAAGAATCTTCTAGTAGGAAAATTCATACCTTTATATTAAAGTTTTTTATAATACGAATAATGATTAAGAAATTAGGTTTAGGAATTGTTATTGGCTTAATACTAGGTCTAAGTATAGGTACCAATATAATTACGGCAAATGTGGAGGATGAGAAAGCGAAGTACAATGTGCTTCCTCAAATTATAGAACCTGTAGATCTCAATAAGCAATACAGTTGGGCAGGAGAAACGATGCCTGACAATTTTGACACCAAAGAAAGACTGGATAGAGAACTCCTAGTCAATGCTTACTGGCAATCTTCTACCTTGCTTAATCTCAAGGCAGCTAATAAATATTTTCCTACCATAGAGAGAATATTGGCAGAAGAAGGTATTCCAGATGATTTCAAATATCTGGCTGTAGCAGAAAGCAATCTTAGAAATGTTGTTTCATCAGCAAATGCCAAAGGCTTCTGGCAGTTCAGAAAGTTGGCTGCTAAAGAGATGGGGCTAGAAGTCAATGATCAGGTGGACGAAAGATACCATGTGGAAAAAGCTACAAGAGCAGCTTGTGGCTATCTCAGAAAATTACACAACAGATTTGGCAACTGGGTCAATGCCTCGGCGGCCTACAACATGGGGCCTACAAATTTTGCAAGAAATCTGGAAAAGCAAGGAGAGCAAAGCTATTTCGATCTGAACTTAGGTTCGGAAACCAGTCGCTATATATTCAGACTGATGGCTATCAAAGAAATAATGAGCAGTCCAGAACAATATGGTTTCTATGTGGATGCCCATGAAAAATATCCGCCTCTGGATAGCTACTACAATGTGCAAGTGGATAAGTCCATTCCTAGTTGGAAAAACTTTGCCGAGCAGCACGGTACAACTTATAGAATGTTAAAACTCTATAATCCTTGGCTGAGGGATACTGATCTGACTGTAATAAAAAACACTTACCAGATAAGAATCCCGAGAAAGTAATTTACTGACAAGTTGCTCCAGAAGCTTCGTGAGGCAGACTAAAATCTAATAAGTTATTGTCTGAAGTAACAGGATCTACACCAGCTTCCTCTACGGTAATATTACCATCGCCATCGGCGCAAGCTTGTATTACTCTACCAGATTGGTAAGTACAGGTAGTGCAAGCACCTGCTGGATCTACAAAAAGGTCAGAGCCACAACCCGCTAGGAAAAGACCACCAGCAACTAAGAAAGCATATAGGGCAAGAGTTGGATTAAATTTGAATTGTCTCATTCATCGTAATTTTGTTCAATATTAAATCATTCTTTACTTCTATGGTAAAAATTGTGATATTTTGACTTTTGAGACGACTTCGGAAACAGAAATATATTTGAGATGAAAGTATCTAACTTATGCTCCGCCTTCCTTTTAATTATCCTCCATTTCAGTGCCATAGGGCAGACTCAGGTAGAGAGTTCCATTATGCATGATGGCATAGAGAGAACCTTTATCATCTATGTACCTGACAGTTATCAGGACTCAGAAGCTGTTCCTTTGGTAATTAATTATCATGGTCTTACTTCCAACTCTTTTGACCAGATGTTCTACGGAGATTTCAGACCTATAGCAGACAGAGAAAATTTTATTATTGTCCATCCACAAGGCACCTTAAATGGTGATGATGTAACTTACTGGAATGCACAGTTTGACCCAAATGGTGTAGATGACATCGGCTTCAGTGCTGCACTTATAGATTCACTATCTGCCAGATATAATATAGATGCTAAAAGAGTCTACAGTACGGGAATGTCCAATGGAGGTTTCATGTCATACACTTTAGCTTGCGAACTAAGTGATAAGATAGCTGCTATAGCCTCCGTTACTGGAAGTATGACAACTGTACAAGCTAGGATGACTTGTGACCCAGCAAACGTCTGTCCGATTATGCAGATTCATGGAACAGATGATGACGTTGTTCCTTATGAAGGACAACAATTTCTAGCAAGTATAGATGAAGTTATGACCTTCTGGGCCAATCAGTACAATTGTAACACTACCCCAGAAATAACAGCCGTAGACGACAGCAATACTATAGACAGATCTACTGTAGAAAGACAAGTATACACAGACTGTGATGAAAACTCCACTCTGGAATTATTCAAGGTGGAGAATGGAGGACATACTTGGCCTGGAACAGTTTTCAAATTTGGAGTTACAAATTGTGATATAAATGCCTCTGAAGAAATATGGCGCTTTTTTTCTCAGTATAGCCTGGATGGAAATATAAGTTCTGTAGTAACAGAAAAGAATGAAGAAAAAATCAGCCTTTACCCTACTCCAGCAGATGAAAGATTGGAAATAAGATTTTCTGAAGCAGGGTTACGTCATGTTAAAATCGTAGATCTGAGTGGTCAAGATATCCTACAAGCAACAACTCAAAAAACAAGCCTCTCGATAGATATTTCTGGCTTCTATCCAGGCACTTACATCTTGGAGACCAGCTACAAAACGAAAAAGACTTTCAAGAAGTTTGTCAAAATCTAGAATACTAAGCCACAATTTTTTAATTTTTGTGAATAATATCTTTCGGTAAAAAAACTTATTAAATGAGAGTAGATCAAATTATTAAAAGACTAAAAGCGGGTAACGAGAAATTTGTTGCTGATAAGCTTGAAGGAAAACTTAAAGACAAGAAAAGGAGAAAAGAACTTACTAAAGGTCAACAACCACATACTATCGTACTGAGTTGTGCGGATAGTAGAGTTGTACCCGAGCATGCTTTTGATGCAGGGCTAGGCGAATTGTTTGTACTTCGTGTAGCTGGCAATATTGCCAATACTTCAACTATAGCTAGTATAGAATACGCAGTAGCCCACTGTGGATCAAAAGTTATCGTTGTTATGGGTCACGAAAGCTGTGGCGCTGTAACTGCTGCAATTGGCGGAGGCAATAATGGCTATAACCTTAATCATCTTCTTTCGCATATTACGCCAGCGATTTCTGCATGTAGAAAAAATGCCCCTGTAAATACTGTTGTAAAAAAGAATGCGCAACTTGTAGCAAAGGAGCTTGCTGATAGATCTGACATAATCGGGTCAGCGCTTGCAAAAAAGAAGATAAAGATAGTACCAGCTTACTATAGCCTTAAAAACGGAAAGGTAACTTTCTTATAGGGAACTCTAAATTTCAAAATACAAAAGCACTTGAGGATTTTTCTTAGGTGCTTTTTTTATTTCCAAACTACCATTCGAAACCAAGACTCAGATTCATAGTTCGCCTCAGATTTAACTTATCTGTAAATAAGAATGGATATTCACTTATTTCACTACGCGTACACATCAGAATAGACTACGCTGAAGGCCTAAGACTAGGTTATGAAATCGCAGATGCAGTAATGACATTAAGCTAAGATGGTCGGGGTGCTTTTTTTGTTTTTACAGTACTTACTTAATGAAAAGTTTTTTCGTCACCATATCTCCATTGGATTCTATCCGACAGAAATAAATTCCGGTTCCCAGACCAGTCAAGTCAAGTTGTCCTGAGCCAGTTTCGAAAATTGCTTGCTTAATTGTCTTACCTAACTTATTTACAAGTACAACATTGAGCTCTGAAGACAACTTAGACTTTAATGTTAATTGTTGATTAGACTGAATAGGATTGGGATACAGGACAAGGTATTTTGGATTATTGGCTTGTCCCACTTCATCTGAAAATGAAAAAGTTTCAGTCATACATTCATCAGGATCACCAAATATTAGCTCAACGGTTAAAACACTATCGCACAAATTAGAGGTAGCCTGAAGTGTTATGCTATTAAGTCCTTCTGAAAAAGAATAATCATCACCAAACCCCTCGACAGTTACAGACTGTTCAGGACAAACCACTATTTTACCTAGGTCCGTGTGCCACGGTGTATAGTCCGCATAATAAGTCCCTGTAGTAAACTGCTCCCCCTGCACATTCTTAAAGGTAGCATGGTAACTGCCTTCTTGAAAAGTTGCAGATCTACTTATCGTGATAGAGCTTTCATTTTCACCAGCTATGGGTTCATCATTCCAATACCAGACAATATCCTGAGGCTCAGAATAAAACAAACTCAATTGTAGCCTATCACAAAAATGTCCATCAGCTATCAGTGCCTGCTCTGGACTATTTGTCCCGCATTCCTCTGTATCATCAATTATTATTTCAAACTCTATAATACTATCACAAAAATTAGATACAGCTCTAGTCCTAATGGAATTAAGTCCTTCTTTCAGAGTAATTCCAGTAAACCCCCCGGGAACTCCTAAATCTTCAGGACAAGCCACGAATTCTCCTAAGTAAGTATACCAATGTTCATAATATACGTCATGACTTCCTGTAGTAATCTCTTCATCTTGGGCATTCTTGTAGGTTGCATGGTAACTGCCTTCCTGATGAGTTGTAAATCTTAATATTATGATAGTACTTTCATGTTCACCTGCTATCTGTTCGTTATTCAAATACCATACAATATCCTGAGGTTCATCATAGTCTATAGTTAACCTTTGGATCCTACATATATTACCATCAGAGATGAGATCTTGTGCAGAAGTTGTGGTTATGGCTAATAAAGAGATTAGGACTAGGATAAATCCTGTACGAATTGCTGTTCCAGTTGCCATGATTGGATTTTTAACATGTTGCATCTACAATTATACCAAGTCCTTAGAATGGACAGCTAGGTGACAAAAAAGCTAAGTTTGAGCCAAAAAAATCTCAGCTTTTGTACAACAAAACAAATCATTACTTCTAGTAGTCGTTAAAAGTCTAAATCGGACCTATTTCAACAGTCATTAGTATCCCAAAAGACAAAATACTGTGATACGGTTTTAATCCTAAAACATTTGAACATAACTTTTGTCATCACTTTAGCATGATTAGATTATCTATCTCTACGCTTGTTATCATAGTAAGTGCTATGTTCAGTTTTACTGCTTTTGGACAGACCTGTTGTACTGCCGGTATGCCAGTAGGTTCCGTATTGGGTATAGCTAACGACACTTCCAGTTTTGTGCTCAATCTGCGTTACGAATACAAGAGCATCAATCTACTGGTAGATAACAATAGTAGATTGGAAAATGACCCTCGTTCGAGATCAGGTCAAAACATCTCTCTCAAATTTGATTACGGACTCAGCGAAGCGTGGGCTTTTTCTGTAATTGTTCCTTTTATACAACAAAGGAGACAAACCGTATCTGAATCACAACGCAGTTTTGGGTTGGGTGATGCCATCTTACTGACTCAGTATTCCCTGAACAGACTCAGCTTAGGAACAGGTGTAAAGTTTCCTACGGGTATAGCTAACGACACTTCCAGTTTTGTGCTCAATCTGCGTTACGAATACAAG
>CAYNJK010000024.1:0-3742 GCA_964397575.1 uncultured Saprospiraceae bacterium | reverse complement strand
GGGTATAGCTAACGACACTTCCAGTTTTGTGCTCAATCTGCGTTACGAATACAAGAGCATCAATCTACTGGTAGATAACAATAGTAGATTGGAAAATGACCCTCGTTCGAGATCAGGTCAAAACATCTCTCTCAAATTTGATTACGGACTCAGCGAAGCGTGGGCTTTTTCTGTAATTGTTCCTTTTATACAACAAAGGAGACAAACCGTATCTGAATCACAACGCAGTTTTGGGTTGGGTGATGCCATCTTACTGACTCAGTATTCCCTGAACAGACTCAGCTTAGGAACAGGTGTAAAGTTTCCTACGGGTAAACTATCGCACTCTGCGGATTCTGGTTTACTTCTTTCTCCTGATATGCAGAGTGGAAGTGGAAGTGTGGATTATCTATTCAGAGCTGGATTTAGCTTTCCAGAATTGTTCGTTCCTTTCCTGGTAGGCAATCTCTATTCTTCTTATAGGATAAATGGTGTGAATGATGATTTTGGTAGCTCAGCTACCTTTCCAGGACGACGTTTTGGCTTCGGGAATGAATATATAGCAGGGTTTGATTTGGATTATACTTTGGTCGGAAATGCTGGATTTTTTATTCCCCACCTTGGACTACAATTCAGAAACACAGCACCAAATATAGAACAGCAGGTGGAAGCACCGAATAGTGGAGGGTCGTGGTTAAATTTATTTGCCGGACTGGCTTTTTCGCCGGATAGTTACAAGACAATTTCTTTCTTTGCAGAAATTCCAATATATCAAAATTTAGAAGGCCTTCAGATTACAACAGATTTTGGTCTGGGTCTACAATTATCTTACAAATTTATTAAGACTGAAATATGAAAAACTATTTATTGATTGTAACAGCAGTATTCTTACTTGCAGGATGTGGCAGTGATGGTGTAGATGAGCCTTCAGTAGACGGAGGAGAATGGTTAATAAATGCCGCACAAGTTTTTGATGGTGGGCCAGGAAAGGATGGCATACCTTCAGTAGACAGCCCTAACTTTTCATCGGTTGCTGATGTAGACTTTCTAGTTGCCAATGACTTGGTAGTAGGTGTTGTACATAATGGTGTAGCCAGAGCTTATCCGCACCCAATCCTTGACTGGCATGAGATAGTAAATGATGATATAGGCGACCTTAGTGTTGCAGTAACCTATTGCCCTTTGACAGGCACTGCTATAGGTTGGGACAGAAACTTGGGTTCTACAAATACCACCTTTGGTGTAAGTGGAAAATTGTTCAATACTAATCTTATTCCTTTTGACAGAGACACAGACAGTTACTGGACTCAGATAGGACTGGAATGTGTAACAGGTAATCGTATAGGTGAGAAAGTAACAACTATCCCTGTACTCGAAACTACTTGGCAAACATGGAGAACCGCCTACCCCGACTCGGAAGTCCTAAATACTGACACAGGTTTCAGTAGAAACTACCAAAGTTTTCCATACGGCGATTACAGAACAAATGACAACAACATCATCTTTCCTGTAACTAATTTAGATAGTAGAATTCCAGCAAAAGAAAGAGTATTGGCTACTATAGATGGTACAACTGCAAAAGCCTACAGCATCGAGTTATTTGAAGACAATCGTGTTATAGAAGACAACTTCGGTGGCCAAGATATCATGGTGATAGGATCTAGAGATGACAACTACGTCGTTGCCTATAACAATCCTGGAGGTGATTTTACTGCAGTAACTGATCAGCTACCTATAATCGCTATAGATGTGGATGGCAATACGCTAACTTTGGATGGCAGGGTAAGCACTGGAGAAAGCTTAACGCAAGTGAATAGTTTTATGGCTTACTTCTTTTCTTTGCCTTCCTTCTATACTACAGATATATATGAAGACTAAGCCTTAGCACTTCGCAATCGTTCGATGAGTTGTAGCGCAGCTTTTACTTTACTGGTAAGTGCTGCGAAATCGGCTCCTTGAACGATTTCTTTGGTAAATAGCTTAGAGCCCATTCCGACACAAGTTACCCCTGCATCAAACCAGCCTGAAAGATTTTCTTCTGTAGGTCTGACGCCTCCAGTAGGCATAATCTTCGTCCATGGTTGTGGTGCACGTACACCTTTGACAAAGCCTGGTCCATAGATTCCTCCAGGAAAAAGTTTGACGATTTCACAGCCTAGTTCTTCTGCTCTGCAGATTTCGGTGAGAGAACCGCAGCCAGGAGACCAGAGGATTTTCTTTCTGTTGCAAGCTATAGCAATATCCTCTCGTAACACTGGTGTCACAATAAAGTTAGCACCTAGCTGCATGTACAAAGCGGCTGTACCTGCGTCAGTTACTGAACCTACCCCTAGTATCATACCTGGCAATTCTGCCAGTGCATACTTATTTAGTTCCCCAAATATTTCATGGGCAAAATCTCCTCTATTGGTAAACTCCAATAATCTAGACCCACCATCATAGCAGGCCTTAAGTAATTGCTTAGAAAGCGTTATGTCATTGTTATAGAAGAGTGGGACCATTCCCTGTTCTTCCATAACACGAGCTACATGTATCCTATCGTACTTTGCCATCTGTTGTTTAGAATTTTCTTTTAGCGAGAGACCCTACCAGAGGCATCTCCAGACATTAGTTTCTCTACCTCTGCTACGGTTACAAGATTAGCATCTCCTTTTATCGTATGCTTAAGACAAGATGCGGCAACTGCAAAGTTCAACGCTTTCTGATCATCTCCTTCATAGTTCAGTAAACCATAAATTAATCCTGCCATAAAACTGTCACCTCCACCTACACGATCTACTATATGTGTAATTTCGTAAGAAGGTGCTTCGAACAAGGTCTTGCCATCATATAAGACACCTGACCAGGTATTATGTGAAGCAGAAATAGATCCTCTCAGAGTCGTAATAACTTTCTTAGCTCTAGGAAACATCTCTTGTAATTGCTTCAGTACAGATAGATACGCTTTCCCGTCTACACTACCACCATGAGTTACATCTACACCTTCTGGATGCAGACCGAAATGCTTTTCTGCATCTTCCTCATTGCCTAAGATCACGTCACAGCCCTCTACTAGGGCAGGCATGACCTCTCCAGGCTCTTTGCCATATTTCCACAACTTCTTTCTATAGTTAAGATCCGTAGAGACAGTTACACCGAGTTTATTAGCAGCTTGTATGGCTTCTAAACAAGCATCAGCTGCCCCTTGTGAGATAGCCGGCGTAATCCCTGTCCAGTGAAACCAATCAACTCCCTTAAACACTTTCTCCCAGTCTACCATACCTTTTTCTATGGAGGCCATGGCAGAGTAGGCTCTATCGTACACAACCTTACTCCCACGACTAACGGCACCTGTTTCTAGAAAATAAATGCCTAATCGCTCTCCTCCTCTGACTATCTTAGATACACCAACTCCCCTCTTTCTTAGTTCCATAAGTGCACAGTCTCCCAGATCATTTTCTGGAAGTCTGGTTATGAAATCTACTTCAGTGCCATAATTTGCTAAGGAAACAGCGACATTACTTTCTCCTCCTCCATAGACAACATCAAAGGCTGTGGCTTGAGAAAATCTCTTCCATCCAGGTGGACTAAGTCTAAGCATGATCTCACCAAAAGTGACTACCTTTTTCATATTCTAAAATATACTTGTGATTAGATAAGGAGAAAGCCAATTCTCCATTAATATCAAAATTAGCTCTCTACTAGATTCCTAATGCTTGTCCACCACCTATCTGGATAGTTTCTGCAGTCAAGAATGATGCATCTGAACTAACTAAGAAAGAAA
>CAYNJK010000023.1:0-16460 GCA_964397575.1 uncultured Saprospiraceae bacterium | reverse complement strand
GTGCAGCTCCTGACAAAATGCAAGAAAGACATAACAAAATAGGTAACCTAGATTTTGTGGCAGATAAAAGCTCTGTAGAATTTCTAACGTTATCAGGAGAACCTGGCGCTAGACTTAGGGCAACGGTCTCAGAATTTGGTCCTATCCTCTTATCTAAAATATTAGAGCTAAATGCAACACAGTCAGGCTTAATGTCAGTCATTTTTCAGTATTGTGACAACAAGAATTTGGCACTGCTGGACTTGAAAGATCTTAAGAAAACTTTGCAATACATCTCTAATGAGGGCAAGGAAGAAATAGAAGCTGATTATGGTTCTGTCTCTTCTGCAAGCACTGGAACTATACTAAGAAAGATAGTAGAACTCGAGCAACAAGGTGCCGATGTTTTCTTTGGCGAAAAGTCTTTTGAGGTCAGTGACCTTACCCGAATAGATGAGAATGGCAAGGGCATGGTTAACATCCTCAGGCTTACTGATATACAATCCAAACCAAAACTCTTTTCGACATTCATGCTACAGATGCTTGCTGAAGTCTATGCAGAATTTCCTGAGCAAGGAGATGCTGACAGACCTAAGTTATGCATATTTATAGATGAAGCTCATTTGCTTTTTTCTGAAGCATCGGATGCATTATTAGATCAGGTAGAATCTGTGGTAAAGCTTATCCGTTCTAAAGGTGTAGGGATATTCTTCATCACCCAAAATCCGAATGATATTCCTGATGCCATCTTGGGACAACTGGGTCTTAAGGTACAACATGCTCTAAGAGCCTTTACTGCAAAGGACAGAAAAGCAATAAAGACAGCTGCGCAAAACTTTCCTGATTCAGACTTCTATGATGTTGCAGACTTACTTACACAAATGGGAATAGGGGAATCACTGGTAACTGTACTTGGAGAAAATGGCATACCTACTCCTCTGGCACATACATACATGCGTGCCCCTCAAAGCAGGATGGATGTCCTCACTAAGGCTGAGATAGATAGCATCATAAACAGCTCTAGTTTAGTAGCTAAATATAACGAAGAGATAGATCGTGAAAGTGCTTTCGAAATACTGAGCAATAAGATACAAGGCTTCAAGGCAGCTGCAGAAGAAGCTAAGGATAATGAAGAGGCCAAGAAGGAAGCAGAGGCAGTAGAAAAAGCAAGAATTAAGGCAGAAAAGGCAGCCGAAAAAGAAGCTGATAAAGCTGCAAAAGCCCGAGGAAAGATAGCTGGAACGGTAGGGAAGGAGTTAGGTAATCTGGCCGTGAGAGGTCTATTAGGTGCCTTTGGTGTGAAGACGAGAAAGAGAAAGTTTTTCTAGAAAAACTAAGTAACTATGAGTGAGTACATTTCTTGCTCATAGTTTTTTTATCAGTTGTTATTTACTGGCTGGACTGTAGGCTGTATCGCTTTGGGAGTAATAGCATTCTTCTGTTGATACCCTTTTTCGAACTTGTGCCAAGGCGTATGCGTATAAAAATTACCTGAGAAGTAATCCAGAATCATTTTGAAAGTAATCGAACCTTGAAAACCAGGTATAGGTTGTATTACATTTAAATCTTCATCTATAAAAACAGTCGTAGGATAACTCATTCTTCCGTTCATGATTTCCTGCGCCAGCTCATGATATCCTTTCATCCCAAAAGTACTCACGTACTTATAGATTTTATTATTAAAAATAATATCCTCTTTTTGCTCTGCATCAAATTTTATGGCGTAGAATTCTTGATTGATTTGTTCTACAATTTCTGGTCGTCGGTAAGTTCTCTGATCCATCTTCTTGCACCATGTACACCATTGAGTATACACATCGACAATAATTTTCCTCTTCTCAATTTTATTCTTCTCGAGAGCTTGTTCCCATGTCAACCATTGAATTTGGTCCTGACCAATAACCAATGAGGCGAATGGTAGCAGCAAAAACCATGTGAAAAGAAAATTACGCATTGAATAGATTAAAATTAATTTCAAAGAAACACCAATGTAACCAGATTTACCACCCATCAATACTTAGGGTATAGTTAATTAAAACATCTTTAACACTTTAATCTCTGTATATGAAATCAACTACATTATCTACCAGATCTAGCTGTCTATATTTTCGTCCTGATAGAAGAGGAGCTCTTATTCCAGAGCCTAAAGATTGCTGAGTTCTAATAACCCTAGCCTCATCCCATAACTTACTGATAATGAATTTCTTAAGAGTTTTAGAACCACCTTCTATCATCAGCCTGGATATGCCCAATTCCCATAACTGTGATAACAAATCGTCTAAATTGTCCTCATCAATTGAATAAGAGATATGTTGTTTGTTAGATTTTTTGGTTATCGGTTGTTGAGGACAGGCAAAGATTGTTTGAGAATTATCTGTAAAAAGTTTCGTTTCTGTCAACGTTGAGACATCTCTACTCACCACAATCCTAATAGGATCTTCTCCACGAGCATACCGTACATTAAGTTGTGGATCATCAGTCAAGGCTGTATTATGACCTACCAGTATGCCATCGATTTCGGTTCTCCATTGATGTGTTAAATGCTTTACATAAGAATTGGAAAGCCAAACTTGCTTTCCTCTTTTACCTATGTAGCTATCAGAACTCTGCGCCCATTTCAGAATAATATAAGGTCGTCTATGGAACTGTGTAATAAAGGGCAATAAAAGATCTTCACCTTCCTGTCTAACAACATCTGTAATAACTTCTATGCCTCTTTCTCGCAACAAGGTGATTGACTTACCATTTACATCAGGATTAGGATCTGTCGCTGAGATGATCACCTTTTGTATGCCACTATTGATTATCGCATCACTACAAGGTGGGGTTTTTCGATGTATGCAACAAGGTTCTAAAGAGACATAGATTCTAGAATCTTTGATTAGATGCCTATCTCTTGGTTTGACACTATTTAAGGCATTGATTTCAGCATGATGTTCTCCATATTTCTGATGATACCCTTCACCTATAATAGTGTCGTTGTATACAAGCACAGCTCCGACGTTTGGATTGCTTTTTACATTCTTACCTGCTCGTTTTGCAAGCTCGAAACATCTCATCATATAATGAAGGTCAGACTTAGACAAGGCTTATCGCAGGTGTTATGGTTTTCAGTTTATCCATTACATAATCAACTTCCTCTTTTGTATTAAAATGAGAAAAGGAAAATCTTATAGTCTTCCGTGTAGGATCATGACCGATAGCTTGGAGTACATGAGAATCATTTTCCACACCAGAGCTGCAGGCACTTCCAGAAGATGCAGCTATACCCATAATATCCAGATTCATCATCAGCATCTCAGATTTAGGAGATTTTGGAAAAGAGACACTTAGTATATTGTACAAAGCGTAGTCTGATCCATTTATTCGTATATCAGAAAGTTCAGAAATAAGTCTTTCCTTAAAGTACTCTCTGAGTTGGAATATCTTAGTCTTTCTCTCTGACATTTGATCTATGGCTAGTTCGTAGGCCTTGGCCATGCCTGCTATGCCATAGATATTCTCAGTACCAGAACGCATTCCCCTTTCTTGATCACCACCATACATCAATGGTTTGATAATATTCTCTGAATTTATATAGACGAAGCCTACACCTTTCGGTCCGAAAAACTTATGAGAAGCTCCACAAAGAAAGCTGATTTGGGTCGAGGAAACATCTATGGGAATCTTAGCTAATGTTTGAGCGGTATCCGTATGATATAGCGCACTATAATTCGTACACAATTTACTGATTGCATCCATATCAGAAAGGGTACCGATTTCATTATTGCCATGCATAATGGAAACCAAAGTCTTTATATCTGAGGACTGCAACAACGATTCCAGCTCTTTAAGATCAATCGCTCCCTTAGAATCTACTTTCAGGTATATAATCTCAACTTCTGCATTCTTTTCGAGATGATCTAGGGTATGCAGTATGCAATGATGTTCTATCACAGTAGAAATTATTCTTTTGACTTCTAGATCTCGTACGCTGCACAACAAGGCCATATTGTTTGCTTCTGTCGCTCCAGAGGTAAAGAAAATTTCTCCTGTAGAAGCATGCAGTCCATTTGCAATAATTTTCCGAGCATCTTCTATGATTATCTTGGATTGGCGTCCATGAAGATGTATGGAGGAAGGGTTACCAAAATTGTCGTTGATAACTTTTGTCATTTCATCTTTTACTTCAGCCAACAAAGGTGTCGTAGAAGCATTATCGAAGTAAATTCTCATCCGGCAGTCTACAGCGTTTGATTAAACCAATCTTTCACAATATCTTCTTCCAAGTTACTGAAGTCTCTGTGCTCAAACTCATTGGTCTTACCATTGTAACTATAATCTTTAGACCATTCATTATGATTCTCTGCAAGCTGCTTAATGGCATCTGAAATAAATAGGGCTTCTTCATTAGTCATCACGGGATGCAGGGATAGTCTTACCCAACCCGGTTTCATAGAACAATCTCCACGAGATATATTGTCTGTAATATACTTTGATTTTTCTTGGTTCACATGTAAAAGATAGTGACCGTAGGTTCCAGCACATGAGCAGCCACCTCTAGTCTGTATTCCAAATCTATCATTGAGTAACTTTACTGCTAGGTTATAATGCAGATCATCAATATAGAATGATATAACAGACAAACGGTCTGGAACATTCTCTGCTAAAATATGCAGATTCTCTATCTTGCTAAGCGTAGGCCATACCAATCCCAACAATTCCTGCTCCCTCAGTTGTATCCGCTTGGTGGTCATCTGATCTTTGAGCTTAATACTCAGTGCTACTCTCATAGTCTGCAAGAATGCAGGAGTGCCACCATCTTCTCGTGCTTCTATTTCATCATAGTATTTGTGTTCTCCCCAAGGGTTAGTCCAATCTACAGTACCACCACCTGGATTATCTGGAACAGAGTTGTTATATAACTTCTTGTCAAAGATTAATATCCCTGTACTACTCGGTCCTCCCAAGAACTTGTGAGGTGAAAAATATATAGCATCCAGACCTGCATCTGGTCTGTCAGACGGATGCATATCTATATCTATGTAGGGAGCTGAACAAGCAAAATCTACAAAGCAGAGACCTCCATGTGCATGCATAATCTCTGCGATCCTATGATAAGGTGTAAAAACGCCAGTCACATTAGAACAGGATGTAATAGCAGCAATTTTGGTTTTTCTGTCGCTGTGCTTTTGCAGTATTTTCTCTAAGTTCCCACAGTCGAATTTTCCTTCATCACAGGGTTCCAGAACTACAACATCACCTATGGTTTCTAACCAGGAGGTCTGATTGGAATGGTGCTCCATATGCGAACAAATGATCAAAGGCTTGTCTTCGACAGCAACTTTGTCCATATAGTTTTCATGTATCTTTAGGCCAAGTATTCTTTGTAACTTATTAACGACACCTGTCATGCCAGAAGCACTAGAAATCAATACATCGGAAGAGTTAGCATTGACATGTTTTTTGATGATTTGTCTGGCTTCTTTGTAGGCAAGAGTCATAGATGACCCTGTCGTATTAGTCGTGGTATGGGTATTTGCGACATATGGGAACACATCATTTAGGAAGATTTCTTCTATCGGCTGATACATTCTTCCACTTGCAATCCAATCGGCATAAATCAACTTCTTCTGACCAAAAGGAGTCCGAATCATATGATCATGGCCTATTACTCCTGTTCTAAAATGAGCGAAATAGCTTTCTAAATCAGAGATTCCTTCGTAAGATACCTTATGCATGTCCATTATTAATTAGCTTTAAAATATTATCTACTATTGTTTGCGCTTCCAGAGCTGAACCCGATTCTGCAATAACTCTTAGGACTGGTTCGGTATTAGAAGCTCTAATATGTACCCACCCATCTGCAAAATCTATCTTAAGTCCATCTTCTTCATTGATTTCCTCTCCAAGATAAACATTCTTTATCTTATCCAATATAGCGCTTATATCCTCATCATTTTCCAAGACTATTTTATCTTTTATAATCTGATAATTTGGATATGATTTCTTTAGTTCTGATAAACTCACATTGAGGTCAGCTAAATGATTGAGTACCATTACTATTCCCACAAGAGCATCTCTGCCATAATGCAATTCTGGATAGATTACCCCACCATTCCCTTCACCTCCTATGACTGCATTTACCTCTTTCATCTTGCTAACAACATTCACTTCACCGACGGCAGAATAATGATAAGTGCCACCATGTTTCTTTGTAATGTCTGACAGTGCCCGACTGGAAGACAAGTTGGACACAGTGTTACCAGCTTTCTGTTTAAGAATGAAGTCTGCAGCTGCGACAATTGTATATTCTTCGCTGAACATTGTCCCATCTTCACATACGAAAACCAATCTATCTACATCTGGATCTACTGCGATTCCTAGGTCTGCTTTTCTAGAAACAACGCGAGCTGCAAGATCAGCCAGATTTGCTGGAACTGGCTCAGGGTTATGAGCAAACTCCCCTGTGACATCTTGATTCATAAGCTCGTAATCAACACCAATTCTTTCGAAAAGTGGCGGTAATGCCAATGCACCTGTAGAATTTATACAGTCGACGACAACTTTAAATTTTCGTTGACCTATGCTATCGATATCAAAAACACTAAGATTCAAGATCTTGTCTATATGGATATCAATGTAACTATTGGATACAGCATAACTCCCTAATTCATCAATGGGACAAAATTCTATGTCTCGTTCATCAGCTACTTTCAGTATATAGGCGCCATCTTCAGCAGAAATAAATTCTCCTTTATGATTAAGCAGTTTCAATGCATTCCATTGTCTAGGATTATGACTCGCAGTAAATATGATACCGCCACCAGCATTTTCTTCAGGTACAGCGACCTCGACAGTAGGTGTGGTAGACAGGCCTAAATCTACTATAGATATACCCATGCTTAATAAGGTCTGAATAGCCAGTTGTGAGACTATAGGCCCAGATATTCTTCCATCTCTTCCTACAACAACTTTCTTCGGCTGTCCTGTATTTATAAGCCACTTCCCGTAGGCTGCTGTCATTTCTACTATATCTACCGGCGTCAGATTGCTGCCAATTTTTCCGCCTATAGTACCTCTCATTCCAGAGATTGATTTCTTTATCGCCACTGCATCATAATTTGTGTCAAATCTATTAAAAGGTTATCGTATTGAGGTAGTTAAAATGCCTATTTTGCAGCATGGTAGAAAGCCTTTTAACTTTAGATGATTCTTTGTACATGTGGGTGAATGGTGGATTGTCTAATGGACTTTTTGACTTAATCTTGGTTCCACTTCGGCATAAGCTCTTTTGGATCCCTCTATACCTCATTCTAATCTACTATATAGTGACATCTTTCAGAGGCTATGGCTGGGTAGTCTTTATAGGGATAGCATGTACGATTGGTTTATCGGATTTTATATCAAGTAAAGTGGTCAAAAAGAAGGTAGAAAGGATAAGACCCTGTCATGCTGAGCATCTGGAACCTATTATTCGAGTGCCTTGTAGTAATGGATTTAGTTTTACCTCTTCACATGCAACAAATCATTTTGCCTTAGGAAGTTATTTCTTTTGTTTATTTGCTGCGGTTAAGCGGAGGTGGCTGTTTTTCTTATGGGCAGGAGTAATAAGTTTTGCACAAGTCTATGTAGGAGTCCATTATCCTTCGGATGTCATCTGTGGAGCTATACTTGGTCTCATTATTGGCCTCAGCTGCTTCAAGTTATATAAGAGCATAGATGCTCGCATTTATCGTGATCAAAATCAAATTGCTTAAGTGGAAATATTAGACGGAAAAAAGTTGTCGTTAACTATTCAAGAAGAGATAAAGACAGAAGTTACTCATATAAAATCCTTGAATCTAAGAGCCCCGAAATTATCAGCTGTCCTTGTTGGCAATAATCCTGCAAGTGAAGCCTATATGCGCAACAAAGTTCGGTCCTGCGATAGAGTGGGTTTTGACTCTGATCTGATTAGAAAACCTGATACAGTTACTCAGCAAGAATTGTTACAAACCGTGGATGCCCTTAATAATGATGATGGTGTGGATGGATTCATTGTACAATTGCCATTGCCTGAGCATATTGATGATAACGAGATCTTACTGGCTATAAATCCAGAGAAAGATGTAGATGGGTTTCACCCCTATAATTTTGGATGTATGGCACAGGGATTACCCTGCTACATACCTGCAACTCCATTCGGGATTATGCTCATGCTGGAAAGATATAAGATAGAAACCAGCGGTAAGAACGTGGTAGTGATAGGCAGAAGTAACATCGTAGGTACACCTATGAGTATTTTGCTGAGCCGTAAGCAAAAAGTAGGTAATGCAACTGTAACTCTGGCACATTCTAGAACCAAAAATCTGAAAGAAATCTGCCTCAATTCTGATATTCTAATTTCAGCATTGGGCAAACCATTTTTTGTTACACATGACATGGTAAAAGAAGGTGCAGTTATAATAGACGTGGGTATCAATCGTATAGATGATCTTACCAGAAAGTCTGGGACCAGATTGGTGGGAGATGTCGATTTTGAGAAAGTTGCACCAAAGGCCAGTTACATAACTCCAGTTCCTGGCGGAGTAGGACCTATGACTGTATCTTCCCTGATGATGAATACTCTGAAGGCTTATAAAAGAACACATAGTTACGAGTACAATTCCTAATGGATGCCAATATGAAACTGGTTATCGAATTGAAGGATAAGGATGCTTCAGAACTTATTATGGCTTGGGTAAGTACACATGAACCAGAAGCCGTCGTAGAAAATGAAAGTTCACTAGAAGTCTATCTCTTAGATGAAAAATATGATCTCTTACGAGAAACACTAATTAACAATACTTCCTTAGAACATAGTCAAATCAGCACAGTAGTTGTACAGCAAAAAAATTGGAATGCTGAATGGGAAGCCAATTTCAAACCTATCTCTGTAGGAGATCTCTATATACGGGCGCCGTTCCATCCTGCGATTCCTAAGTACAAGAATGAGTTGATTATTGCGCCTAAAATGGCCTTTGGAACTGGGCACCATGAGACAACTTTTATGATGTTAGAATCCATGAAGGAAATGAATCTCAATGGTCTTACTGTACTTGATTATGGTTGTGGAACGGGAATCTTGACGGTCTACTCAAAGCTGTGTGGCTGTGGAAGTATTACCGGTATAGATATCCAAGAGGAAGCGATAGAAAACACTTACGAGCACTTTGAACTGAATAAGATCTCGACCGAAGACCTAACAGTAAAGCTTGGTGATTTAGATCAGATACGGGGTGAAAAATACGATCTGGTGCTAGCTAATATAAATAGACAAGTATTACTTCAGAATGCGGATAACTTGATATCACATATCAACAAAGGAGGGACTTTGCTAATGTCAGGGATATTGAAAGCTGATAGAGAGATCATTACAAAAAGATATGCAGAGGCTGGTTTTGTTTCCAAAGGAGCAAAAATCAAAGGGGAGTGGTGTTGTTTTGCGTATGGGAAATAAGTTATAAGACTTGTTAGCTGGAATGTGGTAAGTTTCCTTTTATTAGAATTCAAAATCCGCTTCTTGAATAAATTCTCTTTGTTCTCCAGATTCAGGATGTCGAATCTTCAAATAAGCGGCATGCAAAAACAACCTTTCGGATGGCTTACCATATAGATCATCACCAAGAATAGGTGTATTAAGTCCAGAGCTATGTGCGGCATGCATACGTAACTGATGTGTCCGTCCTGTAATGGGATAAAAATGAACTAAGGTTCTGCCATTTCTTTCTGAGATGACTTCGTATCGAGTATGAGCTGCTTTGCCATACTCATAGTCTACAAGTTGTCTCGGTCTGTTATTAAGATCTACTCGGATAGGGAGATGAATCTCTCCTTCTTTCTCTGGCAAG
Source organism: uncultured Saprospiraceae bacterium (assembly GCA_964397575.1). Taxonomy (GTDB): domain Bacteria; phylum Bacteroidota; class Bacteroidia; order Chitinophagales; family Saprospiraceae; genus RFSX01. The sequence continues at coordinate 6,630 of CAYNJK010000023.1, read as the reverse complement.
ATGCCATCTAGTATCGCAGTGTAGCGCTTTTCTACACGTTTGCGGATAAATTCCCTTTGAAGCTGCTTATGACTTTCTTTCGTTTTTGCAATCACCATCAAGCCCGAGGTGGACATATCTAACCTATGTACAATTAAGGGTCCGGTCGCCTTAGGATAGATTTGCTTCATGCGTAGATAGACAGAGTCATCTACCGATTTGCCTGGAACGGAAAGGAATTCTGCTGGTTTGGAAATGATGGCTAGATAGGCATCTTCATAAAGTACTGAGATTTTCTTACCATGAGCCATATTCTCTAACATCGGATTCTTATCTACTGTTAGCCCTGTAAGCATATGTGACAAGATGGGTTCGCATTTACCACGGCAAGCAGGGTAGAAGTATCCATGCTTTCTTACTTCAGCAGTAGTTTCCTTACCCCACCAAAATTCTCCCATACAAAGTGGTTGCATATTTTGTTCGTAAGCAAACTGCAGCAACTTAGGAGCCGCACAATCTCCTGCCCCAGATGGAGGTGCCTGTCCTGCAAAATTCTTAAATACATCGACCAAGCTAGAAGCATCACCTTCAGCATTCAGAAACTGATATTTACTAAAGAGTTGCTGTTGCAAACTGTTAGATAGTTGTTTCCGTCTTTCTTTCAGTTCAGAAATAGCCGTGGTATAGATTTCCAATTGATTTGCAACTTCTGAGATTTTATCATCCCATTTTTGTTCTAGTAATTTAATCTGATGTTGCTGGTGATAGCTTTCTCTTTTGTGCAGTGCATGGAGTTCCGAAAAGGCTTCTTCCGTCATAGAAGCTATGCCTGTTTTGCGTAATTGTCTTCTTTCCTTACGTGCTTTTCTAAATTGTTCTTTTGCTAGCTTGACCTCGCTATCCTTTTTATTATTAATGGTGAGCAAGCGACTTTTAATTGCTAATAACTCAGAATCACTTTCCATCCTTTTTAGATCCTCCGTCATCTTAGAAACTTCTAGCTCACCTTGCTTATAAAAACTCTTAGGATTCACGTTGTCATACAAGGGAGGAACAAAACCAGCTAAATTATAGCTATCTGCAAGTCTACCAGAAAACGCAGCCAGAAAGCCCAATGTGCCCTCCTTGTCCGTTACTACCAGAACACCAAACATTTTTCCGATGCTATCATCGTCTGACGTAGTGATATCAAAATTAAGTTTGTTGCTCAATTCTGGATGTTCGGCAATAAAGAGCTGGAGTTGCCCTGCAGCCAATTCTACCAGTGGGTGGGGAACATAATAAAACGGAAAAGTAAACTTCGATGGTAAGTCTATAGACGAAATAGAAGATTCAAAGAGATGCAGATAATTTGAGTTCGGCTTAAGCACTTTCAGGATTACTTGTAACTAGAATGGACCAAGCGGTCATATGTCTGCGATAAGGGTAGGCCCAATATATTGGTGTAAGAACCCTTTATCCATTCTATTCTTACAAACCCTATCCAGTCTTGAATGCCATAAGAACCCGCCTTATCGAGTGGCTTGAATTTTTCCACATAAGTCTTGGCTTCATTTTCAGTGATATGTCCAAATTTAACTTCACTCAACTCGGTAAAACTGCTAAGATTCTCATTAGTCATAAGGCAGACACCAGAGTATACTAAGTGGACTCTATTCTCCATTAGTAGAATGGTATCTATAGCTTCTTGCTCACTGCGAGGCTTTCCATACACTTTGTTTTCATACACCACAATGGTATCCGCGGTAAGAAGTAATTCGTCTGAGGCCAGTTTCCCTTTATGAGCAGCTGCTTTGGCGCGGGCGATATACTCCGCTACGTCAGGAATCGGCAAATCTGAAGGATAATTTTCGTCGGTTTCTATAACTCGCTTTTCATAGCTAAAACCAGCATGGTCTAGTAACTGAGATCTACGAGGAGACTTGGATCCTAAGATTAATTTATACTTATCAGAGTACATTTATGAGTTAAATTTGATGCAATGATATCTAAAATATCATAGGCTAGAAAGAATGATAAAGCCTAGACCTGAAAGCATGATGAATTTGCAATACTTACTGGCAAAAGCTGCATTGAAATCTGTAGAATAGTACATCAGATAGAATATCAAGTATATCAAAGGCAGTATGATTAATAAAATGAGATAAACCATTGCTAAGAGGGCAGCGTTTGCTTTCATAACTAAGGCCCAATATGCCAGTAAGGTCAGCAGCCCTATGCTAAAAATGACAGCAATCATTCGCGCTGCTTTACAACCATATACTATAGGTAAGGTACAATAACCCAATTGTGCATCACCATTGACATCCTCTATATCTTTCACTATTTCCCTCACCATACTGATAAGAAAGATAAATCCTGAATAGAGCAGCATGAGTTGTATAGTGGAGATACCAGGTCTTCTACAAGTATTGGTCTCTAGGTCAAATAGATACTCCTTCTCCGCATAGATCAAAATCACTACAACAAAGGCGGAAAAAAGTGCCACGACTACATTGCCTATGAGGACTTTCTTTTTCCAAACCGCAGAATACAAGAATAAGGCCGCTACTGCAGCAATATAGATACCAGCCAAATAAAGTTGTCCATTAGTCCTTGCGAGATACAAGGCAAGCAAAAAACCAATCACATTGCTGACCCAATAAGCGCTTAGATAAGTAGTACGAGAACTCAGCCTGTTTGTCTTCTGATTCAGAAGATCACTTTCGAAATCAAAATAATCGTTGATAAGATAGCCAGAAGCGGCTATAATGACTGTAACAAAAGCAAAGAAGTGAATGTAGAGAGAACCCAAATTAAGCTGCATCCAGCAATTTCCAGTGGGTTCTATCCAAGGTACTGCAAGGAAAAATAAGTAGTAAAACGCAACTTGGGTGAGATAGACTATTCCTAAGTTGAGCGGTCGGATACTTTTTATAAAGGCCAACATGCCATGAATGGCTTATTGGTTATCTCTCCATTCGTAAACCCACTTCGCTTGTATCATTTCCAGGTGCCCTTCGTTACAATCCTCTCGTTTTCCTACAAAATTAGGCAGCTCAAGCACCCAGTCTAATAGGTCAGTAAATCTAATTCTGTAGATTTTACCCTCATTAAAGTCATCACCGAATTTATCATATAGACCAATGGCAATATCCTCGTGATCAGCCCATTCGATAGGTAAATTTGTCAAATCGTCAAAACTCATGTTCTTGCTACTTAATGTTCGTGGCCAATTATCTGGCTTTGGTCTGGAATAATAATTTCTATATCTGCGTCTGCCTGTTCTATAATGCACTGGCAACCTAATCTTGATTCTACTCGAGGATCGATGGCCCTGTCTATAAAATCTTCTTCTCTATCAGTAATTTCTGGAAAGGCATCTTCTCCTTTCTCGACATAGATATGACAAGTGGAGCAAGCACAGACACAGCCACAATTATGATTAAGGTGTATGTCGTGGTCTTCAGTTATCTCCTGTATGGTAAAGCCTGCTTCAGCATTCTCAACTACCTTGGTAGGAATCTCCTTATCTTCAAATCTAAATGTAATTCGGGCCATTTATCTGTTTATTCTTACAATGTCATGCAACATTTACTGCATTACTATAGTTCATTCCTCAACGAAAATAAAATCTTGACTTATTAAATTAATATAACTTACTTTAACTGAGTATTAATGAGACCTCAATTGAATGGCCGAAGATAAGATATTAAAAGAGAAGAAGAGTTATAAGTACAAAGGTCTAAATATTTATACCTCCACCGAGTGGCTAGCCAATAACCAAAAGAAATATAGACAAGTTTTTGGCAGCCAGAATTCTACCTATATATACGCAGAATTGTCCTTCTACAACAAGCTTTTCGATGAGAAAGCTTGGAATGTCAAGATTCAGTTGAAATGTTTCGAGCAAGGAAATAAGAAAAAGATTTGTAACCTTCAATTCGAAAAGAAGGTCTCTAAGTCTGACAATATAGTCCATATAAGAGAAGGCTGGGGCAATAAGAAGCAAGGTTCATTTTGGAAAAAGGGCACTTATTACTGGGAAGCATGGATCAATGAGGAGAAAGTTGCTACTAAATACTTCTATGTAGAAGACTATGGTGCAGATACCAATGAATTTCTCAATAATCAGCTGGAGCTCAGTTCTATGAAGCTATATGAAGGTTCCTTTGAAGATGTTCATGAAACTAAGAGGCGCTTTCTTAAGACTTTTTCTTCTGAGACGACACGATATATCTATTCGGAATTACAATTCGTAAAGACAGACTTGGATAGATCGTTCAATGTTGAGATTTTCATCAAATTCTACAATCAAGCAAGAGAATTAAAAGGTCAGGTCGCTAAACTGGTCAAGATTAAAAAAGGTGAGGATCTAATCAAAACATCTTTGGGCTGGGGTAGCAATGTGAAAGGCTCATGGCGCAATGGCAGTTATACAGCTGAACTAGTCATCTTAAATAGGCTTATAGCCATAATTCCCTTCACTATTGATTTTGATGCAGTAGAAGGCACAGCTCCATTACAGTTGTTTAGAGGAGAAAAATCTACAATTTTCCAGCACGATATAGAGCTTAATCAAAGTTTTGATGAGATTGTCGAAAGATTCAACAGTCTTATAGGTCTGCAATCCATAAAAAAGCAAATCAAAGATCACTCTAACTATATCAAATATCTACAACTCAGAAAAGAGAGAGGGCTCAAAGAAGAAGATGATATCAATATCCATTCTGTCTTTACTGGTAACCCAGGAACGGGCAAGACAACAGTAGCCATGATGATGGGAGCCATCTACAGAAAGATGGGCTTATTATCCAAGGGTCATGTGCATGAGGTAGACAGGAGTGATCTAGTAGGAGAGTACATCGGTCAGACCGCACCCAAGGTTAAGACTGCTATAACTAAAGCCAGAGGAGGCGTACTCTTTATAGATGAAGCCTATGCTTTAGCCAGATCCAATGATGACAGCAAAGATTTCGGTAGAGAAGCAATAGAAATACTTGTCAAAGAAATGTCCAATGGCAAAGGTGACATGGCGATTATAGTAGCTGGATATCCAAAGGAAATGAAGCATTTTATCAATTCTAATCCAGGCTTACGTTCTAGATTCAAGCACTTCTTTGAATTCCCTGATTACTTACCACAAGAACTTATACAAATTGCTGATTTTGCTGCATTAGACCAAGGCGTAAACTTTTCTAAATATGCTAAAGCAAGATTGGATGAAGTTATCGTCAATGCTTATAGGGATAGAGACTTAAATTTCGGAAATGCCCGATTTGTCTATGATCTGGTAGAGAGAGCTAAAATGAATCTAGGTCTAAGAATCATGTTGTCAGATGATCCTTCTTCACTGAGCGATAAAGAATTCAATCTTATCAAGCAAGAAGATGTGACAAGCATAGAACTGGTAAAGAAAAAGATCAAACCAAAAATTCCAGTCGACAAAGAACTACTCAAAATGTCTCTGGCAGAACTGGATAGCCTTATCGGCATGGATAAAATCAAACAAGACATTCATGAACTCGTAGACGTCGTCAACTATCATAAGGGGACAGGTAAAGACGTACTTAATAATTTCTATCTCCATACCGTATTTATAGGTAATCCTGGAACTGGAAAAACTACTGTAGCCAGAATCCTTACTAAAATATATAAGGCATTAGGACTACTAGAAAGAGGACATATTATAGAAACAGACCGACAAGGCCTGGTCGCTGGTTATATAGGCCAGACAGCCATTAAAACAAATGAAAGGATAAACGAAGCCTATGGTGGCGTACTCTTTATAGATGAAGCCTATGCGCTCAGCAACTATGGAGGTCTTCAGGGTGATTACGGCAATGAAGCCATTCAGACAATCCTAAAGAGGATGGAAGATAATAGGGGAGAATTCTTTGTTTTTGCTGCGGGCTATCCTGACAATATGGATGTCTTCCTTAAAGCCAACCCTGGTCTGAGATCCAGATTCGATAAGGTGCTAAAATTTGAAGATTATAGTCCGAAAGAATTGTTTGCAATTGCCAGTTCCATGATAGATCAGAATGGCTACAGACTTCAGCAGCCAGCTAAAGATTACCTTTACGACCAGTTAGTAGAACTACATGAAAGCAGAAACAAGTACTTTGGTAACGCCAGAGAAGTAAGAAAAATAGTCCTAGACATCATCAAGAATCAAAATCTCAGACTAGCTCAACAAGAGGTGCAGAAACCTGACAATCTGATTATCGTAGATGACATGAAACAGATTTCAGCGCATAGCGATAGCGATATCTTTACGAGAGAATCTATTGGATTTAATAAATAATAAGTTCCTAGAACCTAAACTTTAGTCCACCCCATATCTGTTTCTCAAATACAAATTGGCTATGCCACACATCGTATCTTTCGCCTAAGAGATTTGTTCCTCGAGCAAAAATTTCAAAAGAGGGGCTAATTCTATAAGTGGCCTTGAATGACAAATCCCAAAAACTATCTCTTTCAAAAAGCATATCTGCTGATAAAATATTTCTTGAAGAGTTGAAAATAAGACCTTGATTAAGAACTAGCTTATCATTGAATAGTAATTGTTCGCCAGTGAACTGCAATACAAACTTTGGAAGATAAGTTAAGAGTAGATCTTCAAGAAAGATATTGTACGCCGAGTGACCCCCCATCGGAATTCAAGGATGA
>CAYNJK010000022.1:0-16464 GCA_964397575.1 uncultured Saprospiraceae bacterium | reverse complement strand
GATAATGGATCTATCACGATAGAATTTAATGATGTGGCAAGCTTGACTAGTCTGGAATTTTCTCTAGATGGTGGTCTTACTTATGAACCAGTAGTCAATGATAATGCTGGGTCTGTTACTTATGACAATTTGCCAGCAGGTGTCTATGAGCTGATCGTCAGAGATCCAATTACACTTTGTGGAGATGAACTTCAAGATGTTATAATCATAGATGTTCCTGTTGAAGGAGAAGCAGGACCTGATCAGACGATTTGTATAGGAGAATCAGCGACTATCACCGCAACTGGTGGCGCGACTTATCAGTGGGATGATCCTGCTGGGTCTACAGATGCCTCAGTTACAGTAACGCCGACGACCAGTACAAATTACAATGTGACGATTACAGATGCCAATGGATGTGAGACTATAGATGAAGTGATAGTAATAGTTAACGATCCTGTAGCAACCTTAAGTGATCCTTCTGATCAATGTGTCACCGGATCTGACATGGTATTTACTGCCACACCTGTACCAGGCACAGTTGCTGGAGACTCTGGGGTATTTACCTCATTGACAGGCCTTGTGGACAATGGAGATGGGACGGCGACCTTGGATGTAGCTGTTATCGGACCTGGAACCTTTACTATCGAATATACTTATACTGATGGCATAGGATGTCCAGCAGTTGCAGATACTGAAATTACAATATTTGATACACCTATAGCGGAGGCTGGTGTAGAACCCACTATCTGTGAGGGCGACTCTATACAGTTAATGGCTACAGGAGGAGTAACTTATGAGTGGAGTCCTGTGACAGGATTGTCAGATCCTAATATTTCTGACCCGACAGCCTTTCCTAATGTGACGACAACATATACAGTGACTGTTACAAGCGCTGAAGGTTGTACAGCTACAGATGATGTGGTCGTAACAGTATTGGACCTACCTACAGTAATGGTTGATAACACTGATAATTGTTTAGGAGGATCTACGACGCTGAGTACAACTGCCACAGGCACAGGACCTTTTACATATGTGTGGACTCCAGCTGGAGATCTTGATGATCCTACTATCGCTAATCCTACTACGACACCTACAGTAACAACGACATATAATGTTACTATTACTGATGCAAATGGTTGTTCTGCAACTGATGATGTTGTGGTTACGGTCGTACAAAGTGATCATGCTGATGCTGGTCCTGACCAAACCATTTGTGAAGGAGGATCAGTAGATCTTACTGCAAGTGGAGGTGTATCATATATGTGGGACGACCCTTCAGGTGCGACAACACCAACTGTAACAGTGAGTCCGACAGGCAATACTACTACATATACAGTTACTGTGACAACTATAGATGGCTGTATAGATACTGACCAAGTTATTGTAAGTACTGTACCTGCACCAATTGTTACAGTAGGCGATGAAACTATCTGTGCTGATGAAATGGCTACGCTTACTTCTACAGTTACAGGAGGACTAGGTACTGTAAGTTATCAATGGCAAGAATCAAAAGGAGGAAATAACTGGACTGATATACCGGGTGCTACCAGCGACACATATACAACGCCAGCACTTATAGGAAATACATATTATAGATTAGTCACAACATGGACGGGAACAGGCTGTGATGAAGTCATTTCTAATGAAGCCACCGTCATGGTAGAACCTGCTTCTCAAGTTGCAAATGTCATAGCAGGAATGGATACTCTCTGTATAGGAGAGTCAACGGTGCTGACAGTTAACTCTGCAGCTATTCAGACTGGAGGCCTTATAGATTACACAACTTGGACAGAGGGATCTGGAAGTGCTCCTGGATTTAATAGATTAGGCGATAACGCTGAAACTACACGACTGACTGATCTAGACCCTTGGGGTAACCCAACTGTGGTATGGGAAGCTAATCGAACAGATGCTTCTAATCGCCCAGATGGAGGCTGGAATTCTGATAGATTTGATATCGATCATACACAGACATATAGATTCTCTGTATGGGTCAAAAGAAAAGTAATAAGTACAAATGGAAGGATGTACCTAGGTACGCGTGGATTTGGTTCTACAGATGGTGTTAGAAGACTAAATGGAACAGTTACTACTAATCCTTATTTCCTTGTGTCAAATAATCCTACTGACGAATTCGATGAAGATGAGTGGGTGCTTATTGTAGGCCATGTACATCCTAGTAGTTCTACTAATACAAGTAGACATGCAGACTCTGGAATATATTCCTTATGTGCAGGAAGAATTAATGATGTAGATGAGGACTTTAGGTGGTTGCCTGAGACAGTACAGTCTCTACACAGAGCTTTCTTATACGATGATGATGATGAGAATGCAGTACAGCAATTCGTATATCCTAGAGTAGACATTTTAGATGGAACAGAACCTTCACTAGATGAGCTGTTGTATGGTTTTGATGCAACGAATGGCCTAGGAGCAGGTGCGAGTTACGAGTGGTTTACTGGAAGCTGTGGTGGCACCTCTGTAGGTACAGGTGGAGAACTCACTGTTACACCTACACAAACAACAACTTATTACGTAAGAGCTACTGGTACTTGCGGCACTACAGAATGTGAAGAGGTGACTGTGGTTGTAAATAATCCGATTGTTACTCTCAGCGAACCTGCAGATGCATGTACCAATGATGATGAACTGACAGTTACTGCAACACCTGTCCCAGGCACAGTGCCAGGTGACATGGGCGAATTTACTGCAATGCCAGGGCTGGTAGACAATGGAGACGGCACAGCGACTATAGATCCTATGGTAGTAGGCGCTGGGACATATACAATAGAATATACCTATACTGATGGAAATGGCTGTAGTGATACAGAAACGACAGAACTCGTTGTCTTGCCTACAGTTAATGCAGATGCAGGCATAGATGTAACGATTTGCGAAGGAGATAGCATACAGCTTAACGCGACCGGTGGTGTCACTTACGAGTGGAGTCCTGCTGAGTCTGCAGATGCATGTACCAATGATGATGAACTGACAGTTACTGCAACACCTGTCCCAGGCACAGTGCCAGGTGACATGGGCGAATTTACTGCAATGCCAGGGCTGGTAGACAATGGAGACGGCACAGCGACTATAGATCCTATGGTAGTAGGCGCTGGGACATATACAATAGAATATACCTATACTGATGGAAATGGCTGTAGTGATACAGAAACGACAGAACTCGTTGTCTTGCCTACAGTTAATGCAGATGCAGGCATAGATGTAACGATTTGCGAAGGAGATAGCATACAGCTTAACGCGACCGGTGGTGTCACTTACGAGTGGAGTCCTGCAACTGGATTGTCTGATCCTAATGTTGCTGACCCAACTGCTTTCCCTACAACGACGACGACCTATACAGTCACTGTCACTAGTGCAGAAGGTTGTACAGCAACAGATGATGTGATCGTAAATGTGAATGAATCACTAGATGCTTCCGCCGTCGCAATCTCGCATGATTTTTGCGAAGATGGTACTGGAGAAGCTACAGTCACTATTACAAACGGGGTGGGTCCATTTACCATCGAGTGGCAAACAACTACAGGCACAGAAAGCGGCTCTGATTCATTATCTAATACTGGAGATTACACCATAACTGGATTGAATGGTGGTACGACTTATTGTATCCAAGTCACGGATGCAAATGGATGTACAATAAGAACTCCCTAAATAACTTATGGATACAAAACCTGATTAATAAACAACCTGATACTTGTTCTTAACCAAAGTCATATTAAAGAAAAAGTATTAATAGAATGAAACTAAGGAAAATGTTAAACGTCAATTTAAAGTCATTATGGACTATAGGTCTTATGGTCTTGTCTATGGCAGTTGCAGCTCAAGTAGATTGTGAGAATGTACAACCACTAACAAACATCGTTGGTAACCCATGTCGAACACTAAACTTGTTTTTTGATATACCAGGAGCAACTTCGATCCAGTGGTATAAAGATGAGGTAGCTATTGATGGAGAAAATCTGAGTCCGATAAGTGTTACTAGATTCGCTCCCACAGGTGAAGGAATTTACACAGCAGTTGTCAATACCAGTGCAGGCTGCGTTGCCTCAGAACCATATGAAGTCATAAGAGATAGTTACGAAACAGATCTGGGAGAAATCTTCCTCTGCAATGGAGATACCTTGTTTCTTAATGGCTTTGCGTTCTTTAGACAAGGAAAGCAAAAATTTACAACCAAGACTGTGGAGAATAATTGTGACAGTACGGTCTTGTTTGAGATATTTATTGATAATCCTTCATCAGAAATTCTAAATGAGACTCTGTGTACTGGTTCTACATTTGAGTTGGGAAATATCATGGCAGACCAGCCTGGAAGATATATGGATACGATTAGAACAGCCACTGGTTGTGATAGTCTTGTCCGTACAGTTAATCTGACATTCGAAGATCTCAATCCTGTACAGGTCGATGCAGAAATTTGTTCTGGTGAGACTTATACATTTAATGACATATCAGAAACAACAGCTGGAGAATATTCTACAACTGTGATGTCTGCTAATGGTTGTGATACCACCTTTATTGTAAACTTGACCGTGACAGAACCCCTATCTGAAGAGCGAGATGAAATAATCTGTCAGGGTGGCTTGTTTGAGTTTGGGACTATAAGTGCCTCTGATGCCGGTACATACAGTACGATACTGAAGAGCACAAATAATTGTGACAGTGTAGAAGTAACAGTAAATCTGGAAGTTGCACCACCTGATGAGTTCAGAATGGAAGAAACAATCTGCCAAGGTAAGACCTTTACCTTTAGAGATATTTCAGAAACTGAATCAGGCGTCTATCAGACCGTTTCTACGACTGGGCCATGTGATAGTCTAATAATTGTAGAGCTGACTGTTACGCCACCAGAAGAAGTAAGAGCGACAGAAGTGATCTGCCAAGGAACCAGTTTTGACTGGAGAGGAACCACTTATGATGCTGAAGGCACTTTTACAGATCTAGAAAGAATACCTGATGATTGTGATATAATGCACATATTAGAACTGAGCATAGCTGATCCTATGGTCATACAGGAAACAAGGACGACTTGTGAAGGTGTGCCAGTAGAATTAGGTGACCAGAAATTTGACGAGGCTGGCGTCTATGATGTTGTCGTGTCAGGTAACGGCGGTTGCGATGAGTTCTATGAGCTTACAGTAATTGTAAATAATACAACCTTCGGCCAAGAAGAAGCGATACTGTGCTCGGGTGACACTTACATGCTATTTGATCTTGTTGCAGATGTGCCGGGTTCTTATACAGCAATGACAACTAACCATCTGGGTTGTGATAGTATTATCAATGTAGAACTTCTAGCAAATGCTGTAGTTCCTACAATAATAGATGACGCTATCTGTCCTGGGGACTTTGTAACTTTCCACGGAGAAGAGTATGATGAAGAAGGAAGCTACTCTGTTACTCTCAAAGATCAGAACAATTGTGATAGTATCGTTACGCTTCAGTTGAGTATCAACTCTATAATAGAAGCATCTAGAAATGAAAGCATCTGTAGAGGCGCTACTTTTGAGTACAATGATATATTGGCGACAGAATCTGGAGAGTATATAACAGAAATCATTACAGGATCTGGCTGTGACAGTATGGTGACAATTAACCTCACAGTAATGGAGCATAGTTTTGGAAATGTAAATGAGCAAATCTGTTTCGGTGATGTGTTTACCTTTAATGACATCTCTGCAACAGAAGAAGGCAGCTATATGACGGTAATACCTAATGCAGCTGGTTGTGATTCGATAATTACAGTAGAGCTAGGCGTTAATTTTGATGAGCCTAACGCATTTACTGAAGAAATCTGCGAAGGTGATACTTATTTGAATGGTACTATAGCCGCTACAGAATCAGGAAGATATGAGGACGTTCTGATGTCTTCTTTGGGCTGTGATAGTACAATTGTGGTGGACCTCCAGGTGAAGCCGCTAAGTCAGGAATCTTTTGATTTCGAAATTTGCCCAGGAGATGTCGTCGAGTTTTTCGATGAAGAAATTGTAGAGCCAGGAAGCTATACTAGAAGATTTGAAAATTCACTTGGCTGTGACAGTATTGTAACCTTTAATGTGGAATTTGACTCGACCTTAGGTGAGGTGGAAGTGAAACCTTCTTATACCATAAATAGAGGAGACAGCGAAGATTTAGAACCTATTTTTATAGATGATAATTTTGTGAGTTTCATGTGGTTAGATGCTGATCGAGAAATAATGAGTATAAACAGAAACTTACTGAACTATACACCTACAGAAAGCACAGAAATAATTTTTGTTGCAACCAATGCAAATGGTTGTGAAGTAGAAAGAAGAATAAGAATCAATGTAGAACTGGTTGTAAATATATTCATACCTAATGTTATTACGCCAGATTCTGATACTTACGACTCATTCTTTAATATCAGAACAAATAAATCAGTAGTTGCCTTGACGGAATTACAAATCTATAATAGGTGGGGAGAACTGCTCTTCACTGATTCTCATGACGGATCATTAGATTCTTATTTCGGATGGAATGGAAACTACAAAGGAAGACAAGTGCCATCAGATGTATATACTTATGCAGCAGTCTTTGAAATAATAGACGGAACTTACGAAAAAAGAGCTGGCAGTCTTACTATAATTCGCTAGCGTTCTTATCCCCATAAAACTATACACTTTTTCTTTAGTCCAAGGTCGATCACAAATCGACTTTGGGCTTTTTTTTTAAAAAAACTTCTCCGAGGCAGCATATTTCATAATATGGCTATCCCTATTATGAATAGTTGCAGCAACTGTCGAAAATTCAGTTAGACGTCTTGGAGAATCTTGCTTAGTCCTAAGCAGATTCTCCTTAGTTAGCTATTGTTTCTTTCCTTATAGTACACAAGTAAAGAACAATTTACAAGTAGGCTATAAAAAATTCCTAGTTTAGCTGGCGTATGCGTACCCAGCAAAATACCAGTATATACAATAATGCCAGTATGTATTTGCTAGGCCTATTGGTCCTAGCAATTGTAGGTTTTTGGGACTCTTATTTTTCTCAGTTATTGGATTTTGAAAAAGACTTTAATTTCTACTTTCACTTTCATGCAAGTGCAGCCATGCTGTGGATACTGGTTCTCATTGCTCAGCCCTTGCTGATTCGAAAGAAGAAATTGCACTTACACAGGAGGGTAGGCAAGATGGCAGCTGTGCTCATGTTGCTCTTTTTTATTTCTGTTATTCTACTGACACATTATCAGCAAGTGGATTCTAAAGCGCCACATTATATCGGTGTCTATATACCATTCAAGGATCTTTTCTTACTTGTTATATTTTATGGCATTGCCATGTATTATCGAAAAGTTGTTTTCATTCATGCTCGAGCAATGATTGCTACAGGCATCATCTTTATAGAACCAGCGCTCATTCGTGCGGTAAGATCTTTGTTCCCATCTTTAGAAAGTCCTTATATGTGGACGATAGGAATGATTTATTCTATTTTGATACTGCTTATATTCTTTGGAAGACGATATAGCAGAGGCTGGTGGATCTTTCCTTTGTTGTTGTGTATGTACATAGTTATACATAGCATAGTTGTATTCCGATTGCCGATGGGAGCTTTTGATAGTTTCGCAAATTGGTTTTTAAGTTTGCCTCTTACCTAGCAATATGCATACAGCTTAACGGCACTATTGCACTTAGTTAATATTCTCAGAGATATTTGTAAAACGTTAGGTGAAGAGCTTAATAAACTTTATCTTAGCTGTACAGAACAACGACCACATCACCATGTTTGACTTTTTCAAGAAGAAATCGCAAGATAATTCCGATTCTCCTGCCCGTGAAGAATGGGCTACAGCCAAAGAACAATTCGACAAGAAGGATTTTTCCAATGCCCTCGGCACATTGATAAATGGATTTCGAAAAGATCTCTACCACAAGCCCCTTTACGAACTTGCCAGTAACTGTATCAGACAGATGGGCGGTGCACAAGAAGCAGAGTTGTTTATTAAGGCAGCCAATGAACTTGGACCTCAGACCTTTACAGAATTAGGCAACCACTTTTATACGGTGGAGCATTATCCGCTTACAAAAATATTTCTCGAGGAGGCCTTTAGATCTACTAAAGATGTAGAACTGGCTCATACGCTTGCAATTGCCTATGCCCGTAGATTTGATACGAAGAAGGCTCAGAACGTATTGTCAGAAGTCAGAGATAAGTTCGATTTCTGGACCTTTTGGTTCTTTGTAAAAATGAGAATCCTCAACAATGACAGGAGCCAATTGTACGAAACGATTCAGGAGCTAGAAGCTGCCATAGATGTAGGGTCGCAAGACGAGAAACTAAAAATTCCTAAACAAAAGGTTCTTGAGTTAAGGGAAGCTTTTTCGAGATTGGAACTGCTGACACAGCCAGAACAGAAAATAAGAGATTGGCATTTTGTCCAGTATGGTTCCGTAATATTAGACTTTTTTTATAGCGAGGATAATTATGTAGCAGGAGGCAGACATGTTGCATCCTGGGGTAATCCAGAATCTATAGTTTCTATTTTGCAACGACTTCATAAGCTGATAGATTCAAGAGGACTGCGCAAAATAATTTTTGGACAGGACAGAGATTCCAAGATTTTGGCTCTTGCCTTCAGCAAGCTTTCAGGGTTGCCAGCTGAGTCCTACACGTCTGAAACAGATTACAGCAACAGCCTATTGTTTGTTGCAGACTCCAGTGCTTTCAGTGCTTTTGATAAGGTGGAAGATATAACAGAAGGCAATATTACCTTTGCCTTTAATCAGAACTGGTTGAAAGCAAATTTTATCTGTCCTGATATTATAGGACTGATGTCACAGATGTACGGTTATCCTTGGAGTGGTGGAAATATAAAAATGAATGAAGATGGCACCAGTTCTAGAACTGAAGCTGATACCAGATCTGCTGAAGTCATCGCAGAAGAAATTGCTGCAACCGAAGTAAAAGCGCCTGTAGAGTTAGATACCTTTTACAGAGATGTTCACAAATATCTGAAGATGAACCAATCCGCCGGACACAGATATAATTTCATGATAGAAAGCCCTGTGCCTGGCGCTTACTTCGGGTCCAATTGATTTCAATATAATCTCACTAGAAAACAGTTACTTTCTCAGTCAGTCTCCTTTCCTCACCTGTAACGTGAAGGATATAATCTCCTGGCGCTAAATCTAACGTAGAAAGACGGATGGGGTGGTTGTATTCTTGTATTCTGGAAACAAGACGTCCATTCATGTCTACTAAATATATATCAAGCTTTTGGTGATTTGGATTATCCAATTCTAACGCTTGACCTCTCGCTATCAAATTTGTAATTAGCTTAAAGTTTTCAGCTACTTCTAAGATGATGGCAATAACATCTGAGTAGGTAGCCTCACCGTCTATATCTACCTGCTTAAGTCTATAGTAGTTTATGCCATCCAAAGGATTGTCATCTAAGAAACTATATTGTATTTTTTCTAAACTAGACCCAGCTCCTTGTTTTTCCCCTATCTTTTCCCAGTTAGTTAGATCAGAACTCCTCTCGATTTCAAACCTGTCGTTATTCCATTCACCCCAAGTCGTCCAAGATAGATGGACACGGTTTTTTCTTAAACTACCAGTAAAATCTACTAATTCTATCCCTAGACTGACGCCTGATACAAAACTATTGAAGTCTAGGCTTACTACATTGAAGCATTGGCTGACTTCGTCTATTTCTTGTTGTATGCTATTTTTTGCTGCATCATCATCAGATAGATTAAATTGGATAGAGAGCTCGTCTATTTTTTGCTTTGCCCATAATTTGGGAAGAAAAGATCTTTCTGCAATAATGGTATCCGCCAGATTAAATTCAAAGTTGAGATTGACATCTTGGTTAAATGCTGTACCTGTAAGCGTCATAGAGACGTCTTGTGGTGATTTGTATTTACCTGATATAATGAGTTGTTCTCCTTTGTAAAGATTGGGTAGATTTCCAAGTGAGGGGTTTAGGTCTGTTACTGCATCTGCAGGTTCGAAGCTTAGCTCTGTCCCTATAAGAATTGGATTATTTACTCTTAGGAAAAAAGTAGTAATACTTTCTTCTAAGTCTTCGTTTTCTAGAAAAGTAGCAAGACCATTATTCTCTTGTCCCAGTAAGGTAAGTAATTGTTTGTCCACATCATCTCCTATGCCGAAGGTGAAGAGAAAAACTTCTGTCTCATTGGTAATAATTTGTTCGTCTACAAGAGTAACAATACCTTCAGTTTCTACCTCTCCAGAAGTTGCGAGTCCATCAGTAAAGAAGATTATAATATTTACTTTGTCTTCTTGTATTGCATCGAAGTCACTTATTGCAGTGGTCAAGCTGCTGGAAATATTAGTACTGCCAGATGGAGATAGTATATCTATAAAGGCTAAGGATTCTTCTAGTCTTGCAGGAGAAATTTCTTCATGGTCATCAAAAAGTGTACTGACACTGGATGAGAACGAAATGATATTGAAAAAATCACCATCGTTCAGATTATTAACAATGAATGATGCAGCGCTTTTGGCTTGATCCATTTTTTCGCCCCTCATGCTACCTGACCTGTCTATAACTAGGGTAAAGTTCTTGCCTAATATTTCTGCTTCCTCGTCTGATGGCGGCTCTATTATTAAAGAGAAGTAGCCGTTAGTATCAGGGCTGCAAGCAATACTGTTATCTGGCACCATAGTGGAAAGGTCGAAAACACCGAGTTCGTCCAGTGAGACCATAAAATCTATATTTATATTGGCATCCAAAGCTGCTGATGTTTCTTCTGCAGAAATAATAAGTTCTGTAGGAGCAGAAAGGACTTCAGAATTGTCAATATTGTGATTCAAATCCACTAGAGTTCTATCAGATTTGTAATTAAGCTCAAACAGAAAATTGTCTATTGGGTCAGCTTGCACTAAAGAATATTCCGAAGGGTACTCGAAGTTTACTTGTCCTAAGGTGTATTCTAGTAATTCCACATAGACCAGCTCGATGATTATCAATTCGCCACTAGGTATGACATCTGATGGCTCAAAGAATAGGGGATTGCTTCCAAGATATTTGTCCAGGCTCGT
The DNA here is from genome assembly GCA_964397575.1 of uncultured Saprospiraceae bacterium. GTDB lineage: Bacteria > Bacteroidota > Bacteroidia > Chitinophagales > Saprospiraceae > RFSX01. The sequence goes on along the minus strand of CAYNJK010000022.1, from coordinate 5,439 downwards.
AGTGCTTCCAGCACCATTGCCTCCTCCTGTGTTAGGGCTAGTTGTGTTTTGGGCATCAGAATCTACCACTGCCTCATTCCATGCACCGTCGCCTACTCTCCACCTAAGGCCTATAGGGCTGGCGCCCTGTCTCAGTGGAAACCCATAGTCTATCAGGACACTTGTGGCATATTGATTTACAAAGCTTTGCTGTGTCGTTATGATGGCTATCTGATTATCTATCTGGACATCAACTTTAGAATCAGTCAAGTGTAAGATTTGCTGATTATTTTTTGTCAGAACCACACCGTGCGCCTGCATTTCTACAAGGCTGATAATAAATAAAATAGCAAGAATTGAAGTTGTTCTCATTGTCTACGTAAATTAATGAAACCAAAAAAATTGGATAACTAAGGCTGGATTAGAATCGGCGGTTATATAAATATATGAATTTTTCTTAAGAATATAAAACCGGCATTCTTCATATGTGATAAACCACTATCGGTTATATCGGCAGACTTACTTACTATTAAGAGTAAAAGTGAAAGTAATTCTAATCTTTGAATCTTAAGTATGGAAGGAAAAACCACTGTGGATTTAACAGATACAAGAAAAATTACAATCCTGTCTTTAGTGTTGCCAATGATAATTTATCTTATGCTTTTATTGCGATTTTACTATTTTGGAAATCAAATAGTAGTTATATATGAAAACCCTTACAATAAAAGATGAGTCAGTTTCCGGAAAGATTTTGAATGAAATTGCTTTGAAGTTTAGTAGTGAGTACATCACTGTAAAAGAACTCATAGCTGCTCGAATAAAAGAAGAAGTAAGTCTATATGAGAGTAAAAATGCAAGCGTAGGATCTGGTTTGGTCACCCCCACTAACATAGAGCAAAGACTCAATCAAAAAAAAGTGCCAAAGATAGATGTGGAGAAGCAAATTTATGTTGCTTTGGATGCATTCGAAAACAATGGTTTTTTTATTCTTATTGATAATGAACAAGTAGAAAAGCTGGATGAAAAATTTCTGATAGACGGAACATCTAATGTGTCATTCATAAAATTGACTCCCTTGGTGGGTGGTTAGCCGAGCATTACTACTATTATGGATAGAGTTAGAAAACTAGTAGAAACAATCTATTTGACGCATAACTATGTTTACAGTTCTGTAGATCTCAAGGGTGCCAAACCTTATGAGGAGATCAAAACCTATGATAAAGCAGAGCAAAAAAAACTTGTTGAAGAATTATTCGTGGTCTTCTCAGAGTTGTCTATAAAAAAAGCGAAAAATACAGGACCTTACGATTCAGATAATTATACGGACTATGCGCCATCCTTGATACTTCCGATAATAGCTGGTATACTTAGACGTAATCTGAACTATACGGAGTTAGAATGGGCAGACCTATGTGAAAAAATTAGTGACTATAGGAATAAGGTCAAAACACTGGCACCTTATTATCGTGACATCAGTAGGCTGCCGCTTACTTACTTTGTAAAGCAACTGGAGTATAGGGTGAAAAAACAACCACTTTCAGAAGAAATGAAAGTCTATGTAAAAGATCTCCTTGTCTGGGATGAATTCAAAGGAAGCATTCAGAAAGGCTATTATGGCAGTGACCTGAACAAGGTTGCAGCTAAACTTAAGTTGCTGGTAAGTGATGGAAAAAAGAATGAGACTTTTGAACTGAAGTCTGAGGACATTGGCACTGAGGTAAATGAGATAGTCTATTCTATAAAAGAAAATAAGTCCGAGTACAATAAAGTATTTAACCTATCATCTGAAGTGTCAGGATCTAAGCCGACAGAAAAATTTAAAAAAGCTCTGAACCTGTCATTAGAACTCATTGGATTATCTAACTTCAGAAAAGTTGTACATGACTTACTCAATGTTGCCCTGACATTTCCTGTCGCCATAGAAACACATACTCATGAGTGGGGTGGGGAAGTCCATACTTCGCAATCTGGTACTTATTTATGTTCGCCTAGTCAAAATTTTATCAAGGGATTAGTCTGGGCTTGCAACAGGTTTTCAGATAAAGAGACGATTTCTATTCTTTCTAGACTTGCAGAAAAGTGTTACAGTAAAATTCCAAATAAAGGACCAGCTGCAGCTTCTGTTGGAAATGCTTGCGTAAATATTTTAGGTAACATGAAAGGCAAAGATGGACTCGGTGCACTTTCCAGATTGAAACTTAAGGTAAGGCAAAACAATGTCAAGAGTTCTATAGATAAGTTACTCCTAGAAGGTGCAAAAAAGTATAATGTATCAGTAGAGGAACTTAAGGAAATGGCAGTCCCTAATTTTGGTCTAGAAAACGGAGGTAAGATTGTAGCCTTTGATGATTATGCACTTGATTTATCTGTAGCTGGATCTAAAATAGAACAACGTTGGGTTAAACCTGATGGCAACCCCATGAAAAGTGTTCCCTCGAAAATAAAAAATACACCAGCACTTAAGAATAAATTACAAGTACTGAGAAAAGAATTAAAAGAGCTGCAGAAAGTATTCTCTGCTCAGAGACAGAGAATAGATAATCAGTTTATTCTAGACAGAACTTGGGAATTCCCTTCTTTTCAGAAGTATTATCTGGATCATGGATTAGTATCAGCAATTGCAGCTAAACTCATCTGGACATTTATTAAGGGAAAGCAAAAAGAAGATGCAGTTTATATAGAAAATGAGTGGCGAGGACTGGACAATCAGACACTAGCATGGATAGATGATTCTACCCAAGTGAAATTATGGCATCCGGTATTTGCAAGTGAAGAAACGATCGTAGGATGGCGTCGGAGAATAATGGAGCTACAATGGAAGCAACCTATAAAGCAAGCTTACAGAGAAATCTATCTGCTTACTGATGCTGAGGTGAAGACCAAAACTTATTCCAATCGAATGGCTGCGCATATCCTTAAGCAACATCAATTTAATTCGCTTGCAAAAATCAGGGATTGGAAATATTCCTTGATGGGATGGTATGACGATGGGATACATAATACAATTTGTAGTAAGTATCTTCCAGAGCATAAGATAACTGCACAATACTGGATAGATGAGTTGCCTGACGATGAATCTTATAATGATGCAGGCATATGGCAATATGTCGCTAGTGATCAAGTCAAGTTTTGTGATGAAAATGAAGAGGTGATGGATTTGGTAGATGTACCTAAGATTATTTTTTCTGAGATAATGCGTGACGTGGATTTATTCGTAGGTGTTGCCAGTGTAGGTAATGATCCTAACTGGATGGATAATAATGGAGAGAGAGAAAATTATAGGAACTACTGGGAGTCTTATTCGTTTGGAGACCTTACTGAAATAGCTAAGACAAGAAAGGAAGTTCTACAGGGCTTGCTGCCTAGACTTAAAAAGATAAGAGACAAAGCAAGAATAGAGGGCAAATTCTTGATTGTGAAGGGGACAGTTAGAACTTATAAAATTCACATTGGAAGCGGTAATATTCTTATGGAACCTAATGACCAGTACTTATGTATCGTTCCTTCAAGATCAGCAGACAAAAGTACCTCTAAGCTGTTTATTCCTTTTGAAGGAGATAGAGGCTTGTCTATAGTTCTAAGCAAAGCCTTTCTTCTTGCGGAAGACAATAAAATACAGGACGAAACTATCCTTAGTCAGATTCATTAAGAACGACCTTGTTGCCTACTCTTTAATTTTCTACACAAGCCTTACTTGCTATTAAAACTTTAGCTACCTTTGGGCTAACAAATAAAAATGATTACATCTAGATTATATACCACGTCGAATTTACTGTCACAAAGACGGAACTGACCTGTTGTATATTTCTAAAAACATACAGCCTTGTCAGTAGCTACTGACAAGGCTTTTTTAATACATGAATCCAATTAAATTTTATATCGACTCATTCAGAGGACTGACCAAGGATGTCTGGGCAGTCGCACTTATCTATCTCGTGAATAGATGCGGTGAGGGGGCTTTGTTGTTTATGTCTGTCTATCTCAGTACCGTGCTTGGATACAGTAAGACGGAGGCGGCTATCGTCCTCTTTTGTTATGGTTTGGGTGCATTAGCTGGAGCAAACATAGGGGGTTACTTGACTGATGCGATTGGAAATTTTAAGGTGATGGCGCTCAGCCTTTTTTTCTGTATGGTAGCCTTTTTTGGGATTGCCTTTTTGACATCATTCTGGCCACTATGTTTTTGGATGGCTTTTACGGGAACCAGTAATGGTATGTTTAGTCCACCTGCCTTCAGTGCAGTGAATGCTTGGGGGCATCCTGATTATCAAACCAGGGGTTACTCCCTTCTAAGAATGGCAATCAACCTAGGCATATCCATTGGTCCAGCATTGGGTGGATTTTTAGCTTATAAGTTTGGTTATCAATGGATTTTCTTTCTAGAAGCTGCTACCTGTATGATGGCTCTGATCACCTTGAATATCGTGCTCAAACATCGTAATACGAAATTGGTAAAGAAGGAGAAAGGCATGACAGAGACTGCTTCTCCTTACAAGGATGGAGTGCTGGTCCTTTTCTTGTTTTTTAATCTGATAAATATGCTGGCTTTTTTCCAAATTATCTCTCTGGTCCCTCTATATTTCAAAGAAGTCGTCTCCTTAAATGAATTATACATTGGCTTTTTCTTTACAGTGAATGGCTTACTTGTATTCTTCTTAGAAATGCCACTTGTGTACCTTATAGAAAAGAAAGGAAAGTTCATTATTCCTATGGTTCTCGGTGCTCTATTAATTGGTGCAAGTTATATATCCTTGGCCTTGTTTGGACCTTTGTTGGCTATCATCTCTTACAGCTTACTTGTTGCCCTTGGTGAGGTTATTAATTTTCCTTTCATCCCTTCATTGGCAATGCGTAGAGCTACCCCTAATAACGAAGGAAAGTATATGGGCAGTGTAACCATGATGTTTGCAATGGCACTGACTTTCGCACCTATGGTAGGCTTACCGGTTGTGGAACGTGTAGGCTATGACAACTATTGGTTTCTCGCTGCAAGCTTTTCCGCTATTTCTGCTCTAGGTATCTGGGTGCTGAGATTTAAATTTATGCCATCGGAGTAGTTTTTGTGCTCTTGACTTATGTCATTAGAGATACAGCCTTCCGTACATATATCTGGATACTATTATAGAGATGATCGCTATAGTAGAAAACATCGTTCCACCATCACCAGCAACTGTATGTGCTGCATAGGCAAGAACGGCATCAAAGAAAAATCCAGCATAGGCCCACTCAGTAAGCAATTTTGATTGCTTCGTTAGTACAGCTATAATACCCAGTACTTTTAGGATAGCCAGAGGAATAACGATATAGCTTGGATAATTCAGTGCTTCGAAAATGCCTTTGACCATTTCAGTTTTAGTAAAATACATGGATGCGGAAAATGCAAAGATCCCACACATTACAGTCGTAGCTACCCAGTAAATAATTTTGTTGATATTCATTTTTTAGTCTATTGGCTATTGC
>CAYNJK010000021.1:0-16748 GCA_964397575.1 uncultured Saprospiraceae bacterium | reverse complement strand
ACATGAAGGTGACATAACAGATTTGTATCTCAGAAATCGCGTTTCTGGGCAGACTGTACATCAGATTATAGAAAACAAGTTCCGAGACTTTATAATCAATGACAATGAGGAACTGATAATGGTGGGTGGGTATGATTCTGGAGAAGGTCATATACTAAAATACGACCCTGAAACTAAGAAGCAAACTTACATTAAGCTAGCTATTCCCAATGTCAGATGTATCTATCAAAACAGCCATGCCAACGAGTACTATCTGGGTACCACAGAAGGAATGTATATCTGTGATGAAGCTTTCAATGTCAAATCTTCTTTTAGCCAAGACTTAGAGGACAGCAAATATATGTATCATCAGGATATTGTATTTACCTCTTACTATGCTGATCACATTGTAGCTTGTAGTAGAGGAGGAGGTGTCTACTTTATAAATTCTACAGGTGATAGTATAGTCAGACATTTTAGTCTCAAAAATGGCTTAAGTAGCCCAGTAGTAATTTCAGCTGTAACAGATGATGAAAATAATTTGTGGGTTGCTACTTACAATGGCTTGAATGTCATCGATAGCTCATTAAATATAATCAAGAATATCTATCAATTTGATGGCCTTCCTAGTAGAGAATTCAATTCCCTCTGTGTGACAAAACTGGACGGTTATTTATATTTTGGAACTATAAATGGAGCTGTCAAAATACATCCAGAGACTGTCCTAAACTGGGAGAACAGTCATAGAATTACACAACTGAGTCTGCGAACTTTTAAAGAAGGAAGTGTACAAGACATGACTGTAGGTGCTGTGAAAGTGAGTATAACCTCTCCAGATTCAATATACATCAATTATAAGGTGACAGATTATTATAAGTATCAGTACGCTGTGCCTCAACTATCGGTTTCCAGTCCCATTAAAAACTTATCAATAGATCATGAGAAAGGTATTGTAAAAATTACAAAGCTAGATGATGGCAAATTCCCTTTTGAGCTGGGGTTGCAATCAATTAAGGAAAAAAGACAGCTTGATATAGAAATAAAAGACTATTCAGGCTGGAAAAATTTCTTTCTCTGGCTTATTTCTATTTTGATCATATCGGCAATGGTAATCTACTTTGCTATTCGATACATCAGTCAGAGAGAAAAACAAAAGACGGATCAAAACAAAAAGATTTCAGAATTACAATTGTCAGCCTTACAAGGACAGATGAACCCACATTTTATCTTTAATGCCTTGGGTGCTATTCAGTATTTCATCCAAACAAATGATGTAACCAAAGCAGATGGCTACCTTTCTGACTTTGCACTCTTGATGCGGGGAATCTTAGATTCTTCATCTAAAAAGTACATTACCCTGAAAGAGGAACTCAAGATTCTCAGATTGTATGTGGGCCTAGAGAAGGCAAGGTTTGAAAACAAGTTTGATGTAGTTTTTACAGTGCAGGAGGATATAGATGATGAGACGCTGATACCTCCTATGATTATTCAGCCTTATGTAGAGAATGCAGTAAATCATGGCCTTCATCATCTTAAGAATAGAAAAGGTAAGCTATCTATCGGCTTTGGATACAAAGATGATCTTCTGTTAATTACTATAGAAGATAATGGGATAGGGAGAGCTGCTGCTCAGAAGCTCAGAAGCAACCCTAAGCATATTTCCAGAGCCATGAGTATCACCAAGGAAAGAATAAATACCATCAACGAATCCAGCGAAATCAAAGTATCTATAGTAGTAGCTGATGTTATGGATGGTAATGACGAGCCAGCAGGTACGAAAGTACAAATCAGAATAAAGGACTAGTCCGTTTTTGATACTAAGTAAGGTCTCTACACAGTTTCGATTACCGATAATCCTAGCAGTCCCACCTTTACTCTATACTTCCAATTACTAAGACTAATAAGTGATACTTTTATAATACCCCAAAAGATATGAAGGTGGAACAATACGATATACAAAGCGAGAAAGGTTTTTCAGTTCTCGACTACAATGACTCTGATAATTTGGTCAAGAAAACGGATCAGAATTCTCTCAGCTTGAGAGCAGATACTCAGCCAATTATTAAGAACAACAAAAAGAGTAGTGAGGTTATCTTTTTTAAAGATAGAGGAAAGAAAATTGAAATTGAGGTAGCAGATATTCTGTATTGTAAAGCCGAAAGGAATTACTGCAGAGTAACTACTGCAACCAAGAAGTTTTTTCTCACTATGTCATTAAAGGTATTGCATACAAAAATTAATACTACGGCGATAGCAAGAATACACCGATCATATCTAGTCAATCTGAAAGCAGTAGATGGGTTTGAAAATAACTGTGTGCATATATGTAATGCGACTATCCCAATAAGCAGGTCATATAGGAAAGTAATTATAAATAGACTTCATAGACTAATCTAAAACAATCACCCCAAAAGTAAGGTGACCACTCAGAGTGAAACTTCTAGATATTGACTTTAATACTCCGATCTTTAGAACCAATTGACCTCATAGTGGTTGCCTGTTTTTATTCCGCATTGATTTTCTGTAAGTATTAGGCGTGAGGCCATAGGCTTGCTTAAAGTACTTGCTAAAATTCTGTGAGCTATTGATTCCCACTATTGTAGCTATTTCTGAAATTTTGTGTTTCTTGGTTTTCAATAGTTCCTTTGCCTGTTCTAGTCTAATTTTTCTAATATACTTTGTTGTCGACATTCCAGTTATCTTCTTTATTCGTCTATGTACTTGCGAACGACTGAGCAACATAGAGTTGCATACATACTCTAATGAATAGTTAGATTCACCCATTGTCTCCAGGATGATTTTCTCAAATTTTGACAGGAATATTTTGTCTTTTTTTAGCATCGTATCGACTCAGCACCACTTAGTGGACAATAAATATTTTAGAATGTAATGGTTAACATCTAGAAAATTTGTCTCTTCTTTTCGATATTTTAAGATGAGGGCTATTTTACCCTTTTGGGACTAGTCTTTTTATGTTAGTACTTTATTATAGGTAATTAAGATTAACAGGCTAGGAGAGACTAGCTATAATTTTAATATTCTCGAACGATGGCTTTGACTATTACTAAGAAAGACTTCGAGTATATAGTTACCTGCTGGCAATAAAGAAAGGTCTACTGTAGACTCTTGATATTTTGTACTTATTTCTATGCCCTATTCGAAAGAAGAGGTTGGAAATATATAGGCATACATTTTGGTTATTGGCTTGTGACCTTGACTCTGATAGGAGGCGTCATCTGTGCTTGGTTGTAAGATTTAACTTACTGCACAGGTATGACAAGATGTGATTTAGAATCTGACATGAAAAAGCAAGACCACGTGAATGGAAGCACATAGTTCTATGTGCTTCTGAAATGTAGTGTCTGATAGATGGATAAGGAAGAGCTGCTAGGTAATAAAATGAGTTATTCTTGCTCTAGTTCTAGAATTTCATTGGCATCTAAGGTCTCCTCTACCTTTAGATTTTCTATAATAAACTTCTGGCGCTCCATCGTATTCTTACCCATATAGTAACTAAGTACCTCGGGTATTGAGCTATTCTTTATGGTCACTGGGTCTAATTTTATATTATCACCGATAAACTCTCCGAATTCTCCTGGAGATATCTCACCCAGTCCTTTGAATCGTGTAATCTCAGCTTTGCCTCTGAGTGCCTTAATAGCTGCTTTCTTTTCCTTTTCTGAGTAGCAGTAGAAGGTCTGCTTCTTATCTCTTACCCTAAATAATGGTGTCTCTAAGATAAACAAGTGTCCCTCTCTGACTAGATCAGGAAAGAACTGGAGGAAGAAAGTAAGGAGTAGTAATCGGATGTGCATACCATCTACGTCTGCATCAGTAGCGATGACAACTTTATTAAACCTCAAGCCAGATAAGCCATCTTCTATATTAAGAGCATGTTGTAATAAATTTAGCTCTTCGTTTTCGTAGACGATTTTCTTAGTTTGGCCAAAGCTGTTCAGAGGCTTACCTCTTAGGCTAAATACAGCCTGTGTCTCTACATTTCTAGCTTTTGTAATAGAACCACTTGCAGAGTCACCCTCTGTTATAAAAACCATCGTCTCTTCCTTCTTTTCTTGGTCTCCTCTTTTGTCATCCAAATGGACTTTGCAGTCTCTAAGTTTTTTATTGTGGATGTTGGCTTTTTTTGCTCTGGCATTAGCGAGCTTCTTGATACCTGCGATCTCTTTTCTTTCGCGTTCAGATTGCTGTATACGCTTTAGTAAAGCTTCAGCGACATTCTTGTTCTTGTGTAGATAGTTGTCTAGATTGTTTTTGACAAAGTCTACGACAAAGGTTCTGACGGTGGGCATATCAGGACCCATTTTTATAGATCCTAATTTAGTTTTGGTCTGTGACTCGAAAACTGGTTCTTCTACTCTGACACTGATAGCGCCAACCACAGCAGTCTGAATATCTTTGGATTCGAAGTTTTTTCCGAAATGTTCTCTTACTGCTTTTGTTACACCTTCTCTATAGGCTTGCAAATGTGTACCACCTTGCGTAGTATTTTGGCCATTTACAAATGAGTAATATTCTTCGCCATACTGGTTGCCATGAGACAGAGCTAATTCTATGTCATCACCCTTGATGTGGATAATAGGGTAGCGCAAGCTCTCGACGTCAGACTTTCTTGTAAGGAGGTCCAGCAAGCCGTTTTTAGATAGAAACGTTTTTTTATTGAAGTTGATCTTTAGCCCAGAGTTGAGATATGCATAATCCCAGAGCCTGTCCTCTATAAATTTATCGTGAAACTTATAATCCAGAAAGATGCTGTCATCTGGGGTGAACGTGATTTTTGTACCGTTCTTTTCTTTGGACTTTACTATTCTAGATTCTTTCAGTAACTCACCAGTTTCGAATTCGGCTGTTTTGGCTTTACCATCTCTTACGCCTTGCACAGTAAAAGAAGTAGATAATGCGTTTACTGCCTTTAGACCGACGCCATTTAGACCGACGGATTTTTTAAAGGCTTTAGAGTCGTACTTTCCACCAGTGTTCATCTTTGAAACTACATCTACAACCTTTCCTAATGGTATGCCTCTACCATAGTCTCTCACCATGACAGAGTCTCCTTCTATTTTGATATCTATCTGGCGACCATGTCCCATAACATATTCATCTATGGAATTGTCCAGGACTTCTTTAAGTAAGACATAGATGCCATCATCTTGTGCAGTACCATCTCCGAGCTTTCCGATATACATACCAGGACGTAATCTGATATGCTCTTTCCAGTCTAGGGACCTGATGTTATCTTCCGTATATTTTACTTCAGCCATCTCATTATCTTATTAGGGTGCAAAGTTACGAATATAAGGTAAAAACATATTAGTTTTTAGCCTAATATGTTCTGTTTTATTATCTTATTAGTGTAAGACTACCTATACTTTCCTGTATACCAAAGACAGGGTCTACATACTCTATCTGATAGACATAGACACCTTGTTCAGCGGTGGTGGAATCGATTCTGCCATCCCAGCCTTGTCCAGGCTCATTGCTAAGAAAGTTCTCGTTATTGAAGACCAAGTTTCCCCAGCGGTCAAAGATGCTCATCCGCGTTATCGTAACGGGCTCTGCAGTTTGTAAAAAGAATACATCATTTCCTGATTCTCTCAGGCTGATAGCAGTGGGTGCATAGACCTTGATCTCGCTTGATTCAGGTTCCTGGAAGATTAAGTTTATTGTTCGTGTCACTTCGCAACCTTCCTCAGTCAGTACTGTCAGGCTGAGCTCGGTATCTTCGATGATAGTAATCTGTGGTCTATCACAGGTATTGCAGTCCAACAAATCACTACCTGACCATTCCACTATAATCACGTTGCTTAAGAGATCAGAACTCAGTTCAAATGAATTGTCCCCAAGCTCATCACTAATGATATTGAAGTCAGGATCACCTATAGGCTGTATGTCTATAGTCGAGGTTCTTGTACAATACCTCCCTGCTATAGTTACGGTATTCATTCCAGGCATTCCTTCCAAGAATATTGGTAAGACGTCATTAGAGTTAGTCGTCAAAGAAGTATCTAGGGTGCCATTGACAAAAATATCTACAGGAACAAAGTTGCCACTGCCATTGTAGATTATAGTGGGCACATCACCTGTACAGAACGGCTGGGAATCTAAACTTACAAAATCTCTTACTATACTAATGTTAGTGGTGCTTAGTGCTACACTGTCACAACCTTGCTGATTTTTGATAAAAATTATCTCTGGTAAGGTATTGACATCATAAGTCACTCCGAGTATATCTATAGTCCCTTCTTCGCATAATCCACCATCTAAAAATTCACTCTGGGGAGTATCCCTTATTATCCGAACCTGAGTTGTACTGTCGCATCCATCTACACTTCCGGCAGCAAATGGAACAGCTATAAAACTATCTACTATGAGTACACCATTTTCTACTATGGGTTCTCCATCCACTATAATGGTTGAGTCCAGTGTGCAAATATTTAGATCTAGTTGCCCTATTTTTTCTGTTTCTATAATCGTGGTCACCAGAGTGCTACTATCACAGCCTGTTGTACTACCAGCGGCAAAGGGTATTTCTATTGTACCCGCTTCCGAAATATCTGTACCATCTATACTGATGATAGACCCTTCACAGAGCATTGTATCTAAGGTGCCTTGAATAAGATCTTGTACGACTAGATTAACTACAGTACTGCTGTCACAACCAGCGATAGTGCCAGCTGGAAAAGGAATGTCTAGAGTGCCAGCCTCATCTAAAGTGACACCATCTATAACGATACTCATTCCATCACAGATCGTGGTATCTATTGTTGTTTGCATGAGGTCTGCTAGGGTTATTGTTACAAGTGTACTTGAGTCACATCCTGCAGCTGATCCAGGAACAAAAGGTATATCTACAGTACCTGCATCCATGAGCACCATGCCGTCTATAGTAATCATTGTACCTAGGCATATAGTTGTGTCTAGCATGCCTTGCATCATATCGGCTACTATGACGGATACGACTGTCGAGCTGTCACAACCTGCTTGGCTACCTGGTAGGAAATCTACTTCAGCTTGACCAGTATCAGAAAAACTCATCCCGTCTATTTCTATAACGTCACCTAGGCAGATAGTTGTATCCAGTCTTCCTACAGCTTTGTCTGCAAAGGTCAGGACAACTCTGGCTATAGAGTCACAGCCAAAAGCCGATTGTCCCGAAAAAGTGATTTCTTCGTCAGTATCTTGGGTAAATGTTCTATCCAGAATAGTCTGCGGGGTGCCAGCACAAAAGCTGCCGACTATAGTATCTTTTATAGTAGGAAAAGTATCGATTGTAATTGTTACAATAGAATCACAACCAGTAAGTACAGATTCTAGTCTTATAACTGTAGAACTGAAATACTCTACACCATCTATCATGGCAGATTCGCCAGGACAGACCACTGCTCTTCTCTCGACATTCTGATCCGCTATTCTTGTAAAACTAGTTATGATACTTGCGTTAGGATCAAAACATTCATCTATGACTTCGGCTATTTCAGTAGAGATAATATTGTTAGAAAATTGGAAGAAGATTGTATCTAAATTCTGCCTATTGGTCGCTCCATTACAGATTGTGTAGCTGTTAGTTCCAAATCTAGGTCTTACAAAACTGAATGTATCTGAAGTACCTGGCTGCAGAGTAGCTGCGTTGGCTATAAGGATTCTAATATCCGCCTCTATATTTGTTGTTACAGCCAGGTCTATACATTCTTCATCCTCACAAAGGAACCTCGATTGGAATTCTAAAGAAGGCCTTACTTCATTAGCTGGCGTCAGGACAAAAGAACTGGTATCAGGTAGACAACTGCCTCCACCAGGCACGATGTAGAATATATTATTGTCTTGATTATTCATTATGTAATCTGCAGGTATAGGGATAAGTGGTTCAGGACCTACAAAAAAAGCACCACCAGGATTTTCACCATCTAAGAGTTCTGCTAATTGTACGGTGTCTCCTTCACAGACTTCTGTAGTTGCCATAAGAGGAAAACCAGCAAAAGGTTGTCTGATAAGGGTGATGACTATATGTGCTGTATCGCTTTCGCAATTAGGAGAGGTAGCTGGAATGGTGTACTGAATATTTATGGTGCCTTCGTCCTCTATAAATCTATTGGAATCCCATATGCCGTCGGGCAATGGAATAAACCCATCTACAGTAAAATCGCCTGTTAATTCTGCATCACTGGACAGCAGCGGGAAGAGTTCTAGACTATCCCCCTTACATACTGTAGCTGCATTGTCATCTCCAGCATTAGTACCAGAACCAAGTTCCACTCTAACTTCCGCAGATTGGGCAGGACAAGAGCCATTTGCAGGGATAGTGTACACGAAAGCATATTCAAAATTTATTGCTGTTCTGAAATCTACGTTTCCAGTTGCATCTATAAAAATGCTCGGCCCTTCAGTCTGTATCCAATTTCCACCTAGCTCAGGATTATTAGCAAGTGCAAATAAATCTTGTGGTGGGTCTGCGCTACAAATTGCTACAAAAGTAGAATCGCCAGCAAAGGGTGGAGCAACGCCTTCTATATTGAGTAGAGCAAAATCAGGTATACAACCAGGTATCTCTACAGTATAGATGAGTTCAAATCTCTGACCTGCTATAACATTAGACAGGTTTAGATCGACAGGGTTATTGAAATCAAAATCTGGGATCTGCGAGCCACTCCAAAGCCCTCCAGGTGCTGCATTAGGGAGTACCAGAAAAGGATCAGGAATTACTGTCATCTCACCTTCACATACAACTATTGTCGTATCCCTTCCTGCTAAAGCTCCAGCAAGAATTTCTATTCTAAAAGAATCTAGAAAAGTACATTCCCCTATAAAGAAATCAGTTGTGTCAGCTAGATAGATAGTTTGACTTGTACTTACCACGTCACCAGGATTTAGCAATGAAGCAACAGAGAAAGTACTGTCAGAGGCATACTGTGCATTCGGTGTTGTGACCGGACCTGAGTATGCCGGCAAAGTAAAGTCAGCACCACATATTATTGTATCATTAGGCACATTGTGATTGGGACTTGGCTGGATCATGAATGGCAATAACTTTTCCGATTCGCAACCATCTGTAGGGTCGAAAATATATAAGCTGTCTAGAAGGTCTCCAGAAGGAAGATTTATAGAAAATACATCAAGTACTTCACCGGCATTGAACTGTAGTCCTGTACCTAAGGGGCCGGAATAATAAGCAGCTGTAGGCGAAAATGGAACTATATCTGGTAATACTAGAGAATCACAGACCAGTCGTGGTATCTCGGTTTCATAATTTATAAGCACACCTACACCTGAGTCCAGCGGAATAGGGTCGCTACTCTGAATCAAAGTAGCTGTACAGCCGTCACTGTCTTCTACAGAAATAAGGGTTAGTTCTCCCGGAAAGAAGTTTGTGGGTACATTGAAAGCGGTGATATCTTCTGTAATACTCGAGATGCCAATAGCAGGATTACCATTTACATGGCAAATTCTAAAGGCATGAATACTATTAGCGTCTATTTTTGTAAAAGGCGTAGTATTATTTGGAACTGCTGGATTCCAATTTGTTTCTATTGAAATACTATAGGGTGGATTGCCTCCAGTTATATCTACTAGAATGTCGCTTTGGATATTGGTACATTCTCCTTCACAAAGTGCGGGAACATTTCCAAAAATCCTCGCCTCAAAATTTGAACTGAGGGCAGTTATGTTATCTGAAGATTCTTCTGATAACCAAGGTGTTACAGCAACTATCAAGGCTGTAGTTAGAAAAATGAAAGCAACGAATTTACTCAAGGCTAGCTAATGTTAATTTCTGTTCGTATACCAAAAGAGTTACAAACCTAATACTATAAACGTTGCTGATGCAATAATGTGACCGACAATAAGCAGTTTTCTACTTTGAGTTAGGATAATGAGAATGCAAATTAATCCTACTGATTATCTTAAAACAGTAAGATTTCCATGTTCTATTATCTGACCAAAATTAGGGTCTGTGTACTTAATCACGTAAACATAGACACCTTGCTCTACTAGTCTTCCATTCATTCTAGCATCCCAAGCAAAATTGGGGTCATTAGCTGGAAAATTCTCTAAGGCATGCACCTTGTTTCCCCATCTGTCAAAAATTAGTATTTCATCTATATTTAAATCTGTGAGGTTACTTCCTATGAGGAAGAGGTTTTCTCCAGTTTCAGACAAGGCTAGTGCATTTGGAATGTAGACTTTTATCGTAGTTGTATCAGTAGGTACTGCTTCGACCGAAAGTATAACCGAGTCGGTAAAAACACAGCCATTAGCTATGGTGGCAGAAAGAGAAATGGTTTCTGTATCAATGATTGTCGCAATAGGATTTGGACAATCAGTGCAACTTAGTACGTCGTTGGGAGACCATTGGAAGGAACTTGGAATATCAGCGCCTTCGGTTCCTAATTCAAAACTGTTGTCAGATAGCTGAGTACTAGTTATGCCTATATCAGGGGCATTGTTAGAGACTATAGTAATATCCTCTGATAATGCACAGTTGCCATCATCCAAGATGAATGAGGATAGTGTATTGGTTGGGATACCAGCTATGTCGAATGGCAGCAGGTTAACTTCCATTACTGGACCACCATCTATGATAAGATTTAGTGGAAGATTCAGACCTGCAACATCTGTTATGATTACCGTACCTGTGGCTTCACCTGGACAGGCTTCAGTTATAAAATCTATGGATGGGTCTGCTATTTCTAGTGCTACCATTACTGTGCTATCACAGCCTAAACTATTGGTCAGAATACTGCTTCCCATAAGGTTAGAACTATTGTAGGTCGTACCATTTATAAAGGTATCTATGTCCATGCACAGATTGATATTCAGTTCAGTGACAGGACTGCTTCCGTCTACAATACTAATGTTGAAAAGGCTGTCGCATCCAGTATTGTTTGGTACAATCGGTTGGCCTGTAGGATTACTTAAATTGTAAGTTACACCATTGACGATTATATCTTCATCCACACATAGTACTGGATTGATGTCTCTTTGTGGTAAGTCTACTATAGTCAGCATTACATTTACAATACTATCGCAGCCATTGACCGAAAGTTCATTAGTAGAACTTGTCGCTGAGCTACTGGTATTGTCATAGAGGTCATCACCGATCATTATAGATTCATTAGCACAGAGTTCCAGAGCTAGGTCATAACTTTCTGGAAAAAAGGAAATAGAAACATTGACTATACTATCGCAGCCACCTTCAGCTGCTCCTGCCAAAACAGCAGGTCCACTTGGATTTGAAATATCATAAACTTGGTCTCCAAAAGGGAAAGTTTCTTCAGGACAAATTGTATTCGTTAGATTGCCTGGTAGGACTTCGTCAAAAACTATTACAGATACCAAAGTAGCACTGTCACAACCAAATACACTTCCGCCAGGGAAGGGTACCAGTTCGCCAGCTACAGAACTGTCAAAAATCACCCCATCCACCGTTTCTGTTTCTCCAAAGCAAAGCTCTAAGTCTAGAGGACCTACAGCTCTGTCTTCAAATAATAGGCTAAGGTTAATAGTAGAATCGCAACCGAAAGCCGCCTCTCCTTCTAGGATGATAGTAGTGTCTATGTCTACATTAAAAGAAAAACCAGGAATCTCATTAAAAGTCTGACCTGCACAAAGGCTCTGAATTAAGTCTGTGGGTGCAGAGTCGTAAAAGGTGATTTTTAAATCTATAATCGAGTCACAACCATTGACTGTATTATTACTTATTAAGGTATCGACTCTGAACTCTTCGCCACCAAGGATGACAGCTTCGCCTCTACAAACAGCGGTGTCTATTTCCATGAAAATATCTCTGTGATTATAATGCGTCTGTCTTCTGTCAAAGGTTACCAAATCACATAAACCAAAACTATCTTGAAAAGATACGTACTCTACATTGACTTCTGGAAAATTTCCGATGAATACTGTGTCACTGGTAGCGTTAAGTCCTTCAAATTCTTGAGAATTACAAATTCGAACAATATTTCTAAATAGGTCTCCTGGAATATCTAGTGAGAATTCAGTTGAGTTTTCAGCTCCTATTCCAATTTCATTTACTTTCAAATTAATGGTGCCAGGTAGATGACTCTGAAAATCAATAATGGTACATCCTCCTGGACAGAGGTTCCAAAACCTAAAAGCAGTAGTGACTCCATGATCTATAATGTCGATAGTAAATTCCGTGGTATCAGGAGCACAACCTGTGCTACCCTCAACTATATAGGTGAAATCGTAACTGTCTATAGGAAGGAAAGGAGCGATTTCAGGAAATGGGGTGCTTAGGTCATCTGACTCATAGAAGGTGCCACCAGGGGATTCGTTTTCAATAAAATCACTCAGAACTAAATCACCCTCTCCGATACAAAACCTATTTTCGGATACTGGTGTACCCGCAGATAAATTATCAGATATAGTTACCGTAATAAAAGCTGTGTCAGACATACAACTGGTGTTGTCAGATTCAAGAATGTACTGTAGCATCACCTCATTATTGAGAGTAGCTGGTGTCCAGTTGGTAGGGTCCATGACCGGGAAGCCATCTTGGGTAAATACGCCACCTCCATCAGCATCGCTAGATAGAAAACTGGTAATATCCACTGACTGCCCTGTGCATATAGTTACATTGCTGTCACTTCCCGCATTAAAGTCATTCAAAATCGTGATAGAGAATTCTGCTTCTATCTCTTGACAATTGAGACTTGGATCTGAAACAAGCTCATAGCTTACCGTATATTCTCCAGCATCCAAATTGGTAAAAGTCCATTCTGGAATAGGAGAAGTGAGGATAGTATTGCCCAGTGGGCCTGTTATAATCCATTTATCTATCGGGTCATTGTCTGTGATTTGATCACTGAGGGTGATGGTTCCAGAATCTTCACAAAGCGTAAGATCCATAGTCATGCCAGCAGAAGGTGCCGGGGAAACTTCTATAGTTATTGTTGCATTGACTAAGCAGCCGAGTTCTTCTATACTGTAGACAATCTCTTGACTGCCCTCGACCAAGATACTTGCATCAACCATCGTAGAATCTAAAATTTCAAAGTCCACTGGATTACCCATTATAGTAAATACACCTCCTTGGTCTGGGTTGCCTAAGATGGTAACCAGATTCAGAGGTTCATTGTATCCTTCACAGATTGTAACTGTAGAATCTTGACCCACAAATGGTTCTGGAGTTACCTGCAGAAAAAAAGAATCCATTGCAAAACAAGCACCTCCACTTGCAAAAGGAATGCTGTCTCTAAAGTATACCTGCGTACTTTGCTCTATAGGTATTGCAGGATTAAGGATGTTTTGGAAAGCTCTATCAGAGGCGTATTCCAGATTTGGATTATTAGCACTTGCTGGTGGGAGAAAACCTTGGTTGCAAAAAAGCGTTTGGAAGGGTACGTCGAGTATAGGTGTTCTTCCAACTTCAAATTCTATAGTATCTATTGTCGCACAAGCCCCCATTTGTGTAGGGTCAAACAAGTACAAAGTGTCCAGTGTATCCATGCCCATTATAGTCATAAGATATGTAATGGTATCACCTGGGAAAAAGGCAAAACCACCAGTAGGTGCAGTGAAGTAAGCCACATTTGGAGAAGGTGGGGTAATGGCAGGAAGAAATAAGGTGTCACATACTTGACTAGGTACATTGGCAGAAAAACTCATACCTCCAAGAAATACTAAAGGAATATGGGCAGTATCTCTACAGATAATATTGCCTTCATCATTTTCTACTATGAGGAATAAGATATTGATGCCTTGACTCTCTTGTATTTCATCTCCATCGAAGAAAGCCATCCCACTGCCATCAGGTTCAGTATTGTAATTGTAGCTGGTGTTGGACTCATTTTCAATGACTGGTTCTGGCAGTTCTATGGCACCACAAGCAGACAAAGGCATTCTTGGTGATATGATTTCTGGTTCTAGGAACGTATTAACAACAATGCTGGTTTGGTCATCACAATCTACACCTGAAGCATCGTAGATAAAGATAGAACTTGTACCTAGCGGAAGTGTTATGAGATCTCCTGGGAAAAAAGGACCATCTGTCCTGGCTGCATCAAGATAATATTCGGGGTCATTTTGATTTTCTATATCCACAAGGTCAGAAAAAAGAGGTAAGGTGATTTCTTGTCCACATCTATCTAATGGATCGCTTGTGAGAGGCGTAATTACTGGCCTTTCTATAATATCAAAATCTAACTGGACCACATCCGAGTAGCAAGGGTCGTCAAATACCACAGCCCAAACTCTAGGATTATCTGCAATATCATAAGTTTCTGGATCAGGTATTTCACTATCAAAATCATCTGGATCTTCCAGCCAAATAACAACACCACTTCCTCCATCTAATAACTCAAAGTTATGTTGTGTCAAGTCATAACCAGTAGTAGGATCAAAACATACCGGATCTGGTTCTACGTCATCTTCTATATCTGGAACTGGCGCAGTTTCTATAGAAAGTTGGCCTCCGTTAATTACACCAGAGCAACCACTGTCATCTTCGATACTGATTAGCTCTACATCTATTGGCCAGAAAATATCAGGGATTGTTAGAGCGATAGGATCACTATTCAAATCTATATCAGGAAGAAATCCTCCGAACTCATGACAGATCTGAAAAGTCAATTCGTCAAAATTGAGTCCTGGAATATTTATGGGTACTCCTCCTACAGCAATAGTTACATCATAGGGTTCTACTCCGCCTGAGAGACCTATCATTATATGACTATCCTCATCAGTGCATTGTTCCTCGCAGACCATCCCGGTGCCATCTAGAGTGGCAGTAAATCCAGCATTTACTTCTATCACTTCTTCTGCAGTGGCAGTACAGTTATTCTCATCAGTTACGGTCAAGGTATAAGTCTCACCATCTTCTGCATCGGTAGCAGTTGTGTTTTGTGCAGCAGGATCAGCTATCATACCACTACCATTATTCATCCAGTCCCAATCGTCTATGACTGAGACATCTGCGGCATCTCCATTCAGATCTAAAGTCTGTCCAGCGCAGAGCGGAGAATTTGTGGATATGGAAGGTACCCCTTCCCAGCAGATCAGAGTAACATTGGAATAGGCATTCGTTTCGTCTCCCGCCCAATTTTGATTAGAAATAATAATATCTGCATCGGTCTCGCCATCAGTACACCATTCCATACTCGTATAGGTGCCTGATTGAGGTGTATTTGTATCTACGCCAAGTAAGAAATCTTCTTCTTGATTGCCACCAATAAAAAGTTGTATCCACATGAAGTCCCAACATTCGAAACAATCACCTTGGATGGGATCTGTGGGGTCTCCAGGACAAGTGGGAGAACCAAAAGGGCATTGATCTGCAGATTCCATATTATCAGTACCGGGCCAATCGCTACCAAACTCGAATTCTACTGAAATTTGAATGCTGGTGCAATCACTTATATCTAATCCGGAATAGCTGTCCACAACAGGTATTGTGGGCTCTGTATCGTCTATGTTTGTATACGATATAGGACCTGCAGCAATTACTGTAGCTGTCTGCGAATGGATAGCTGGCAAGGCTACAAGAAGATAACAAAACACTATAATCGCTCTTAACTTCATAAGATCAAATAGACATTTTCCCACGGCTAGCTTAGTTTACTTTACAATCTGTAATATAGGAATTCTAGGTTTCAGCCTGTATCGCTATGGTAGGAATTAAATATTAAATTTGCAGGCTATACATTAAAACAGACAAAATGAGTCAGCAATTAAGCGAACAAGAGCAAATAAGGAGAGAAAACCTTCAAAAAATGATCGATTTGGGTTTGGAACCTTATCCGAGTAAGACTTTTAATGTGACCCATATGTCTTCTGATGTCCATGCTGGTTTCAAAGAGGGCAGTTCTGATTATCAGGAGGTTACGCTTGCGGGCCGCCTTATGAGCCGTAGAATAATGGGTAAGGCTTCATTTGCTGAGATTCAGGATTCTAGTGGACGTATGCAAATCTATGTTTCTAGAGATGATATCTGTCCTGGTGAGAACAAAGATTTATATAATCAGATGTTTAAGAAGCTCTTAGATTTAGGAGATTTTATAGGCATAACTGGTTTTGCCTTTTTTACAAAGACGGGAACCTTGTCTATACATGTAAAAGAGTTGACCCTACTGAGCAAATCACTTAAGCCACTGCCAGTCGTAAAAACGGCTGCTGATGGTACAGTCCACGATGGTGTTTCTGACCCAGAGTTCAAGTACAGACAACGATATGTGGATCTTACAGTCAATCCAGAAGTGCGAGAAGTGTTTGTCCAGCGATCCAAGATGATCAATGCGATGAGAAACTTCATGGCTGAGAAAGGCTATCTAGAAGTGGAGACACCAGTTCTCCAACCTATGTATGGAGGTGCAGCTGCTAGACCTTTTAAGACCCATCATAATACACTGGATGTTCCTTTTTACCTCAGAATTGCCAATGAGCTCTATCTCAAAAGACTTATTGTCGGCGGCTATGATGGTGTATTCGAATTTGCCAAAGACTTCAGAAATGAAGGGATGAGTCGTTTCCATAATCCAGAGTTTACCATGATGGAACTCTATGTGGCTTATAAAGATTACGAGTGGATGATGGACTTTACAGAGGAGATGCTAGAGTATGTGGCTTTGCAAGTACATGGAACGACTGACTTGCAAGTAGGAGAGAATACGATTAGTTTCAAGCGGCCATGGAAGCGTTATACGATGTTCGGTGCGATAGAGCATTTTACAGGTATAGATTGCTCAGAAATGGATGAAGCGGAACTTCGAGCAACTGCCAAAGACTTGGGCATTCATATAGAC